>JAFUPI010000075.1 GCA_017481285.1 Agathobacter sp.
CGTTATGCACCGCTTGCAAAAATGCAGGCGAAAGCCATGTTGGAAGTAAGCCCGGAGTTAGAACTTTTTTCTTCAGGTCCTTACCCGAATCAAGAGTGGGCTGATAAGTCTGCAAAAGTTTTGGCTTCTGAAGTACAGTATGCTTCATTACATTATTACTCCAAGACATCTCAAAACTACTCTACATTAAAAGATGTGGAAGAAACATGTAAAGAGATTTTTTCAGCACCAGAAACCAACTTAGAAGTTATTAAACAGATGAGAGAGTGTCTGGGGAATGGAATTCATATTTCTTTTGATGAATGGAACTGTTGGTATGCATGGTACCGCCCATCGTCAGCAGCCGAAGGTATCTATGCGGCGAAAATGCTGCATATGCTTATGCATGAGTCAGAAAGATTGGATGTTCCGGTTTGCTGCTATTTTCAACCAGTGGGCGAAGGTGCAATTGAGATAGGACCTAATGAAAGCTTGCTGACAGGAATCGGTCAGTCATTTTCATTCCTGAAAAGTCATAGAGGCGGACTACTTTGCAGAATTGATAGCATGAATGAATTCGAAGCAGCAGCTACTGTAAAAGAGGGAATTCTTACAGTTACATTGATAAATACTGATTTAAACAATTCAAAGGTATTTATGTTAAATAAATGTGGTCAGATCATGAGCGCAGAAGTGCTTTCTTCAGAAGGATTGCTTCCACACTCACGTTTTGAAAAAATGGATTTAACAGTTACAAGTGAAAAAGGGATGTTCAAAGCAGAACTTCCAGCACATAGTATTGCAAAAATTACCATGAAAATCTAATAAGAATAGACGATGGAGAAAAACGAATGATAGCTAATTACCACACCCACACAGCTAGATGTGGTCATGCTCATGGCGCAGAAAGAGAATATGTGGAAACAGCAATTGCAAGAGGTGTTAAAATCCTGGGATTTGCAGATCATGCACCTCACATGTATCCGGGAGGATACGAGTCTGGGATCAGGATGCCCATGAACCTTCTGGAAGATTACGTGGATGCAGTGAACGCTGTAAGGAAGGAGTATAGTGATGAGATAGAGATTCATTTGGGCTTGGAAGCAGAGTATTATCCGGATTGTTTTGAAAGTCTTATAAAATGTGTGAAAGATTATAAGATTGAATATTTGTTGTTGGCACAGCATTATCTTGGAAATGAAATAGGAGAGCCTTATATTACTCAACCTAAGAATAATCCAGAGTTTTTGAAACGTTATTGCAGACAGGTGACGGAGGCAATGGAGACGGGGGCGTTTACCTATTTTGCTCATCCGGATATCATCCACGATATGGGGGAAACAGAACTTTTTACACAGGAAATGCATAAATTGTGCCAAACCGCTAATCGCTGTGGCCTTATGCTGGAAATTAACCTGTTGGGAATTAGAGATAACCGACATTATCCTAATGAAGCTTTTTGGAAGATTGCAGGTGAAGAAGGGTGCTGTGTTATTTTAGGAGCAGATGCCCATGTACCGGAAGATGTGTGTAGAGCAGAAGATATTGCAAGAGCACATAAACTGGTGGAAAAGTATCACCTAAATTTAGTTGATACTATTAATTTGCGTTAGCTATCTTTGAATTTCAGACACGACAAGATATTACAATCAATGCTGTTTGGAATACTCCGGAAGAAAATGCAGCATGGGTGGAATATTGTAATGGTGCCGAAGATACCAAGTATGGACGTATACGTGCAGAGCGTGGACATAAAGAACCATATAACGTGAAATTCTGGTC
>JAFUPI010000076.1 GCA_017481285.1 Agathobacter sp.
AAGCTCTGTTTTGAAGTGCTCACTCTTCATACGCTCCTCTACTGCAAGGGCGATACCTTCACTTACCTTATTGATACTTTCGCCATGCTCTTTAAATTTCCAAAACATTCTGCTCGTATCGATTGGCTGGGACATATCACCGGAGGCTACTCGTTTGCTGCCTTCCTGTAATGCTTTCATTTGGAATAAAGCCAAAGAAAGAACGAGTGCTTCTATCACTTTTATAAATAGAAAGAAAATAACAAGTATATCTTCATACCAACGAAGATTTGCTATACCGAATAGCTCTATCAGTGAAACCACGCCAAATACCAGTAGCCCACCCATAAATAGCGGTGTATTTTCTCTCACCATCTGTACAAATTCTTTCCAAGCTTTTGCAACCATACAGAATGGTGTCGTGATTATTTCCCAGCACCATTTCAGTGGCTTTATGAGATAACCCCAAGATAACTTTACAAGCTTATATGCATAGTAAACTTCTGTGGTTCTCCAAAAACTCCTGCATTTAAAACGGGTGATGATATTTTGGAGCCAGATAAAGAGGAGCCCGGCCATCACGATTGCTATAATCGATACAAGCACGATTCCAATGTCCACAGAATTTCTGCCATAGTCTATCAATATTTCTGGAATTCCCTGTACCAATAATGCCAATAATCCAAACTCAGCCAAAAATAGAACCCCTGTGTAAATTGCGATTGGAGCTTTATGTAAAACACCCAGTTTCTCTTTCTCATTATTTGCTGAGTATACAAGTAATACAAAACCTATGATAAACAGCGCAAAACTAAAAATAATATTGATACTTACATAGTTCTCAAACTGCATAATGTCATGGTACAGATATTCCCACTCGAAGAACAAGCTCTGCTCACTAGCTTTTTCCACATCCCAATCGATTTGAACAATATATGTGTCTTCATCATCTTTTGGATAATGTTCTACATAACTGGAATTCGCATCTACTATAATTCCTCCAATTCCTTTTGCATCAATATCACTTGTTGATACTATTTGAATAGTATTGATAAACCTGTCATCATCCACTAACGGCATCTTTAATTCATGTATCATGACAGAATCCCAGTTCTCATACTGTGAAGCGTCAAGTGTGATATCATAGTAGCCGTTATAATAACATTCTTTCCCATCTCTCTCTGTGAAATTATAATCGACACAACTACCATCCTGGTATACGATGATTGATTCTACATTGAAAAAATATTTTTCGGTTTCGTAATAAAAAAGACCAGCTTCTTTATCAAATACAAAAGCTTCCACTGGACTATGTACCGTCCAATGCGATTCAGTATAATTATATCCAAACAGAACCGCAACTAAGGAACTCGTAGTGTATTGACCGTATGTTGCATCTGCGACAAGTTCTCTTTGATATACATTGTCCTCTCTTATTTCACCACATTCGAATTCCTGAATCCATACGCCACTGTCTGTATCCTGTCTCGCCACAGAACACGCGATACCTTTTTCTGCAAAATAACTCTCCAGGCTTTTTGCATTTCCTGCTGCGATTTCATCCACCGCATACATTGCATAACCATCTGCAATCTCCTGGTATACGTTATCGTAAATATCCTCTGTTCCACCCATGTGTGCCAAGCATGCCGTCAGCAATACAGAAACGATTAGCACAATGCTTGAAATGGTACAAAGTACCGGTGCAAGTACCCTTACCCAAAATGACTTTAAAACTTTATCCATAATCAGTCTCCTTCCATCTTATAGCCACGCCCCCAAACAACCTTGAGGTAACGTGGTTCCTGTGGATTGTACTCGATTTTCTCACGAAGGTGACGAATATGTACAGCTACTGTGTTCTCTGTTCCAAATGGATTGTCCTTCCAGACCTTTTCGTAAATCTGATTTGGGGAAAATACTTCTCCTGGATGATCCATAAGGAGCTTTAAGATATCGTATTCTGTTCTGGTAAGATTTACTTTCTCTCCATCCAAAGTGACTTCTTTGGCTTTATCATCTATTTCAATTCCTCCCATGCGAGCTTTTCCGATAGACTGATTTCCACTGCCAAGAAGCATGTAGCGGCGAAGCTGGGATTTTACCCTTGCCTGAAGCTCTACTGGATTGAACGGTTTAGTTACATAATCATCTGCTCCCACCGTTAAACCAAGAACTTTGTCCGTATCTTCTCCCTTTGCCGTAAGAAGAATCACGGGCACGTTGGATTTTTCTCTGATCTTGACCATTGCCTGAATGCCATCCATCACTGGCATCATGATGTCCATGAGTACCAAATGGATTTCCTGGCTTTCTACTACTTCTACGGCTTCTTTTCCATTGCTGGCTTCAAATACATTGTAACCTTCGCTGGTTAAATAGATTTTTAAAGCGGATACAATATCCTTTTCATCATCACAAACTAGTACGTTGTACATTTTCTCCTCCAAGTAAAATCGCTACAATAAAATCATGATTTATCATGGTTCCATTGTAGCGAAATAATCATTAATATCCAATGCCCTAACACATTAAGATTTTATGAAGTTTATGTAGTCTATAGATAACTCATAATTATCTGGTCACTGGCTTCTGTTAAATTGCCAATGCAGAAATTGTTTCGTTTTCTCTGCTTCACACGATAAAGCATATCATCTGCTGCATGGAGATAATCCCACATACGGTTGCCCTGTACTGGAATATCCCAACAAATACCCTGACTGATTGTCATGACATTGGAAATCTTTGAGGCCTGATGTTCAATACCTAAATTCATTACTCTCTTTCGGAGCTCCGCTGCGTATTCCACCAACTCTTCTCTCGTCTTTCCTTCATATATCAACACAAATTCATCGCCGCCATAGCGTGCTGTAAATGCTCCGAATTCCTCCATGGATTTTATCGCAGTAGCAATTAACTGAATACATTCATCACCCTTTTGATGTCCGTAGTAATCATTGTAACCCTTGAAATTATCCATATCTAAAATCTCAACTGCTAAAGATGTACCATGATCTAATGCATTCTGGAATGCCGTTTCAGAGTAATCATTTAGTCGGAATCGATTGCTGAGCCCTGTCAACGCATCCGTCTCTGACTTCGCCTGAAGTATCACATTCTTCTCTTCAATCTCCTGTTTTTCCAGGTTAACTTCTTCTAAAGTTCTACGCAAATTCAGTACATTATTCATCATCGTACGATTTTCTACTGCTGCACGCTCGGAATATTCGAAATAGAGTGCCGCAGCCTGCAAATACTCTGCATTCATTTTGTGCTTACGATAAAACTGAATCTTCATACTAAGGATTTTCAGAATCAAATTCGTGATATCCAATGATCTCACCATTGGTTCCATAATTTCAATTAGTTTCCAAAATTCTTCCTTGCAATCTCTTTCTAAGAGGATTTTCAGATAATCATAAAAATCATCAAACATATCCATAATTGGCATGTTTGGTGTAAGCGCCTGATGAATACGATCAATTCTAACCTGACATTTATCATCCTTACCGGCAAAATGATAGTACATCGCCTCGGTCGCAAGTACCGTCAGCATAATTTCATCCTCAAGGAAATCACCATGTTCTGAGTGAATATTCTCAAAGCAACACTTTGCCTCAATTAAATCACCTTTACAAAGATATGCTTTCGCCATATTTTCATAGATACAAATCATATGATCATCATAGCGTGGTAACTCTGGGTGTTTCCCATAAAAATCTAACGCCTGCTGCAATACCTCGATGGCATCATCGTAGCGTCCATATATAATATTGAGAACACCTCTGTTTACTTTAACCGTGCTGGCAAAGGCTTCATTCTCACATTTCTTACAACACTCGAGTGCATTTAAGTAATAATCCAAACCAATTGCTGCATTTCCGTGGTTTACAGAGAAAATTCCTAAGAAATTATAGCAACGTGCCATAAGCTCCCATTCTTCTACTCTGCTTAAATAAGATAATGCATTTGTAACGGCCTCATAAAAATGCATGCCCTCATTTAACACGTAGTACACAATACCTTCGTGATAATAGCCCAAAGCAACTAAGCCATCCTCCTGCGTTTCCTTACCATAGTTGATAATTTCTTCGCAATATTTGAGGGTAAGTTCTGCATCTTTATGTGCGTTTTCCTGAACAATGTTTATCCATTCCTGAACAGTTTCATTATATTTTTGATAATCCATGAACTTCCCTCCTTTTCTTAATTTCTATTGCATACAATACTTGGCACGATTATAGCAAAAAAGTAACAAGAAATCAACCTTGTTACTTTGCCTTTATTCCCATATATATTTAAGGTAATATTTCTTCCGGATCCACTGGAACACCATCTTTTAAAAGCTGAAAATATACATTGCTGCCTTCTACCGAATAGTACTTTGTAGGTTCGCTTACATAACCTACAACCTGACCTGCTTCTACCATATCTCCAACTTTAAAACGAAGCTCCTTTAACTGACCATATATTGCAGTATATCCATCGCCGATATCCTGCGTCACCGTGCAACCGGTTTCTTCGTTCGTTGTAATATTCGTAATTTTTCCTTTTGCTACAAAATAAACCTTATCGTTTACTTTACCAGAAATCACCATAGCCGGATTATATTGGTACTGCTGTAGTGTTGGGAAGAAAATGGTGGAATCCATACTATAGTCTAAAAGTACGGTGCCCTCAATCGGCCACACCACTCCATTTTCTGGATTGAAATGCAAAGTCTCTTGCGTAATCGCACCAACTGGAGCCTCATTATCTGGCTTTTCCTGCTGTGCAATTTCCTGTTCCTCTTCTACATCCTCATCTGTCTCTGAATCATGTATATTCTCTATGTCCGTATTATCTTCAATTCCTGCCAGCTGATTCTCTAATTCTTCGGAATCTTCTTCCTCACTCTCGGTATCCCAAAGATTCGAACCTAATATAATCTCTTCACTTTCCTCTACAATTTGCTGGTTCTTTTCTGCTTCTTTTTCTTCTGCTTTATTGGTTGCATATAAACCCACAAAACCCATGGCACTTACCAATAGGCATGTGGCAGCTACAATATACTGGTATCTCTTCATCTGCTCGCCCTCCGTTATCAATTTATTTGATAACAGTATTTACGGCTACAGATTTTTTATTCAAAAATTTGTGAATTACAAATGCTTTCCAATTATATTGCTAAGCTGTGCAAACTGTTCTAATGATAAGGCTTCCCCTCGAACGGTTACTGGTACACCGAGCTCCTCAATACACTGCTGAATCGTCTCTTTCGACAAATTCAGACCTGGGAAGTTATTCAGTCCATTTGCCAAAGTTTTTCTTCTTTGATTAAATGATGCGCGGATAATCTGGAACATGAGTTTTTCGTTCTCTACATCCACTGGCGACTGCTCGTGTCTAGTAAGACGAATGACTGCACTACCAACCTTCGGCTGTGGCATGAAACAACTTGGAGGTACATTTACCACGATTTCTGGATGTGCATAATACTGCACCGCCAAAGACAATGCTCCATATTCCTTGCTTCCAGGTCCTTCCTGCATACGGTCTGCCACTTCTTTCTGTACCATGATAGTAATACTGTCGATTGGTACATGACTTTCAAACAATCCCATAATAATCGGAGTAGTGATGTAATATGGAAGGTTTGCAACGACCTTGATTGGCTTTCCGGCGTTACGCTCTTCTGCTAAAGCTTTGATATCAACTTTTAAAATATCTTCATTTAAAACTTCAACATTATCATATGCACTCAACGTATCTTTTAGAATTGGAATTAAATTCTTATCGATTTCTACTGCAATAACTTCTCTTGCTGATTCGCAAAGATACTGGGTCATCGTTCCAATTCCTGGTCCAATTTCCAACACGAAATCGTCCTTTGTGATTTCTGCAGCTTCTATGATATCTTCCAAAATTCCTGTATTAATAAGGAAATTCTGTCCGAATTTTTTCTGAAAATTAAAATTATATTTTTGTAAAACTTCTATGGTATTCTTTGGATTTCCAAGTGTTGCCATATTTGCCTCTTTTCTTTCTTCATTGTGCCAGCACTTTATTTTACCTTAGAAAATAAGGTTCTGGCATTTTGCTCTGTCACACGTTCCACTTCTTCCGGAGAAACACCTTTGATTTCTGCAATTTTGTCTCTTACATAGGTTAAATAAAGAGAACTATTTCTCTTTCCACGATATGGCTCTGGCGCCATATATGGACAATCCGTCTCCAACAGAATTTTTTCTAACGGAATGGCTTCCACCGTTTCTACCAGCTTCTTGGCATTTTTGAAGGTAACAACGCCGCCTACTCCGATATAATATCCCATTTTGATAAATTCCAATGCCATTTCCTTCGAGTAAGAAAAACAATGAATCACACCTGGAATTTCTTCCGCATGATGCTCCTTCATGACCTGCATCGTATCTGCTGCGGCATCTCTGGAATGAACGATAATTGGAAGGCCAGTATCTCTCGCCAACTCAATCTGTCTGCCAAACCAGTATCTCTGTTTTTCCTGTACATCAGACTCTTTGTCCCAATAATAGTCCAAACCGATTTCACCGATAGCCACTGTTTTCTCCCAAGATGCCTGCTCCCTCATCCATTGGAAAAATGCTTCATCCAATTCCTCAATTTCACTTGGATGGATTCCAACTGCTGCGTATACATGGTCGTAATCCCTAGCAAGACGAATGGTGTCTCTCGTAGATTCTACGGAGGCACCACTATTAATTACTACTCCGACACCTTCTTCCGGAAGGCGTCGGAGCAATGCATCTCTATCCTCTTCGAAACGGTCATCATCATAATGTGCATGTGTTTCAAAAATCATTTTTGTATTCCTTTCGCTTACGCGATTTCTGCACCTGAAGGCATATTCTTTTCTGGCGTCAAAAGTGCAAGATTTCCTTCTGCATCTTCTGCACAAAGGAGCATTCCCTCTGACAATACGCCTGCAAGTTTCGCTGGTTTTAAGTTAACTAAAACCATAACCTTCTTACCCACCATATCTTCTGGAGCATAAGAACTGCGGATACCAGATACAATCTGTTTTACCTGGCTTCCAATTTTTACCTGAGAGCAAAGCAGTTTCTTTGATTTTGGAACAGCTTCACAAGCGATGATTTCGCCTACCTGGAACTGTAATTTCATGAAATCGTCAAAGGTGATTTCTTCTTTTGCTTCAATATCGATAACAGCTTCTTCAGCAGCTTCTACAGGAGCACCGCCATTCAAACGAGCCATTTCTGCTTCGTATTCTGCTTTCTGAGCAGCCTGAATAGCTTCTACCTTTGGAAGCACTTCTTTTGCATCAAGACGAGCGAAAAGAATTTCTGGTTTTTCAACTACTTTCTTGCCACTTTCATATAAACCAAACTGGTCTAACTGATCCAAACTACGAAGCTCTGTGTTAAGCTGAGCCACGATTTTTTCTGCTGTACTTGGCAAGAAGCTGTGGAGTAAACTTGCTCCGATTGTGATAGCTTCTGTTAAATTATAAAGCACTTCTGCAAGTCTATCCTGCTGTGCTTCGTCTTTTGCAAGTACCCAAGGCATTGTTTCGTCGATGTATTTGTTGCAGCGACGGAATACGGTAAATACTTCTGAAATAGCATCTGCTACACGCAGCTTATCCATCTTATCCGCAACCTTCGCCTGTGCACCTGTTACAACTGCCTTAAGGTCCGCATCAACTTCGCCAGTTACACCTGTTGAGCGAACTACGCCATCAAAATATTTATTGCTCATGGAAACCGTACGATTTACTAAATTTCCAAGAATGTTTGCAAGGTCAGAGTTGAATCTTTCGATAACCAAATCCCATGTAATCACACCATCGTTTTCAAATGGCATTTCATGAAGTACGAAATAACGGGTTGCATCTACTCCAAATAAGTCAACCATATCATCTGCGTAGATTACGTTACCCTTAGATTTACTCATCTTATCTCCACCCTGGAGTAACCATGGATGTCCAAATACCTGTTTTGGAAGTGGTAAATCGAGTGCCATCAAGAAGATTGGCCAGTAAATCGTATGGAAACGAACGATATCTTTTCCGATTAAGTGTAAATCTGCAGGCCAGTTCTTTGCAAACATTTCGTTAGAACCATCTGGGTCATAACCAATCTTAGTGATATAGTTTGTAAGAGCATCCAACCATACGTATACTACGTGTTTTGGGTCGAAGTCTACCTGTACACCCCATGTGAAAGAAGTACGAGATACACAAAGATCCTGTAAGCCTGGAAGTAAGAAGTTGTTCATCATTTCATTCTTACGGCTTACTGGCTGGATGAATTCTGGATGTGTATTAATATGCTCAATTAATCGATCTGCATACTTGCTCATCTTAAAGAAGTAAGCTTCTTCCTTCGCTGGTTTTACATCACGACCACAGTCAGGGCATTTGCCATCTACTAACTGTGATTCTGTCCAGAAAGATTCGCATGGAGTACAATACATACCTTCGTATGCACCTTTGTAAATGTCACCCTTGTCATATAATTTTTTGAAAATTTTCTTTACACAAGCTTCATGGTCGTCATCCGTGGTACGAACAAAACTGTCATAAGAAGAATCTACTAAATCCCAAATATTCTTTACAACGCCTGCAACTTCATCTACATAAGCCTGTGGAGTAATTCCTACCGCTTCTGCTTTTTCCTGAATCTTCTGGCCATGTTCGTCAGTTCCTGTCTGGAACCATACATCGTAGCCTTCTGCTCTTTTGTATCTAGCAATAGCATCTGC
The DNA here is from genome assembly GCA_017481285.1 of Agathobacter sp. GTDB lineage: Bacteria > Bacillota > Clostridia > Lachnospirales > Lachnospiraceae > Roseburia. The sequence goes on from JAFUPI010000076.1 coordinate 8,722, forward strand.
TAAGATAATCTCATAAGTATTACCAATATGTGGTTTGCCTGAGGTGTAGGCAATCGCTGTGGTAATATAATACTTTCCTTTACTCATTATAATTCCTCACTTTTGTTTAATGCTGCTCCACAGTCTGCACAGAATGCTTTGTCCTGTGGCTGCTTGCTTCCACATGAAGGACATTCTACCGCACCTTGAGCTGCCAAAAGGTCAGCATTAAGTTGTGCAAGCTCTACTTCTGCTTCTTTAATAGAAGTAAAATATACCTGTTCTTCCACCTCTTCGTCTTTATGTGCTTCATAGAATGCTTTTCCAAGTAAAGCATACTGTTTTTCTAAGAAAACTTCTTTATTGTGAATATCAATTTTAATTTTCGCTACTGCAGAAGCATCCTTTGCCATGCTTTCTACTTCTTTTCCAGCGTTTACTAAGCTTTCTTTTACTTTATTTAAGTCAAATTCAAATGCCATAATTTTGTCTCCTTTTCAATTTTATCTTATATAATATACACCAAATTTTCCCTATAAACAAGGGGAAGTCACAAAATAAAGGCTGCCGCAAATACATTTTGCGACAGCCCTTTCATTTTTATGTGATTTTAATTTTATAAAGCACCTGTTTCACGCATGATTACATATACCATGTAAGCAACATATCCAAGCACCATAATGATACCCATTTTTTTATCAAGATATTTGGTTTTCGCTACATATGCCCAGCAAATAACTGTTGCTACTACAACGGCAAGAATATCGATTGCGTTGCTCATTAAGAAGTCGATTGGGCTGATTACTGCTGCAATACCAAGTACCATTAAGATATTGAATACGTTAGAACCGATTGCATTACCAAGTGCCATGTCAACTTCACCTTTTCTAGCTGCTACAAATGAAGTAACAAGTTCTGGAAGTGATGTACCTACAGCTACGATGGTAAGGCCAACCATAGTTTCACTCATACCAAGTGCCATAGCAAGTGTTGATGCAGAATCTACTACCCAATCACCACCAATAGCAATAGCTGCTGCACCACCAACGATAGACACTAAAGAAATAATTACTGACTGAGTAATTTCATCATCATCCATCTCAGCACTATTTGCAGCCGCTTTCAATGCAGAGCGAATCATAAGGAATAAGAAATATGCAAATAATGCTAACAGAATTGCACCATCCATACGTCCGAGCACCATTCCTTCACCTGTGCCTACCATACCCAAAACAATAAGTACAACTGCTGCAAGAAGAGAATATGGAATATCTCTACGGATAGTATCTTTATCTACCTCTACCTTCTGCATGATAGCACAAAGACCTACTACAACTAATAAGTTGAAAAGGTTAGAACCAGATACATTACTGATAGCAAGTGAATTGCTACCTACAATAGATGCAGAAATAGAAACTGCTGTTTCTGGAAGTGATGTACCCATTGCTACAATTGTTAAACCAATGATAAGTGAAGGTACTTTAAATCTCTTTGCTACGTTTGATGCACCTTCTACGAAGAAGTCTGCACCTTTAATGAGGCCAATAAAGCCTACTACCAAGAGGATTAATGCTCCTGGAATTGTCTGAAAAAATGCTGCCATGTTTTTTCTCCTTTTCCTTCTATATTTTCTTTACCAAAAATTAGTTAAAAACCCTCTTTTGAAGTACAAAAAAACACGTATGCCTAGTTTCCCTAAACATACGTGAGTCTCATTCTTTAAGGTTTGCCAGGCTTTTCAATGCCGAGATTGTTGACAAACCACACAATATGTGCAAATTACTCCCCCACAGAATTTTTACCAATTCTTAACTATATATTAAATTTAGCAGACAATCCCCTTTTCCGTCAATGTAATTCTACCTATTAATAATTATTTTGTTAGATTTGCTTAAAAAGCAGTTGCAAAAATATACACTTTGACCTATAATAAGCCTAATTGAAGCATGAAACAAAGGCTGTGACAAGAACAAGTACCTATTTGTGAAACAAACAGAAAGTTGCTGGCAGATGAGAGGCGCATGGGAAACACTTAGGGAATACATCTTCGAGCTTTGCACCGAACAGATTTTATTATAAAACTTAGTAGGCTGCAACGTAGTAGCGCACGTTACAAGCGCCGAAGTATTGTCGAATACCTCCGGAAACGGCCACTAGCAGTTTCCTACGGATGCATGGCAACTTCTAGAGGTAAACAGTGTGAGCTGTTTATGAAAAAAGGTGGTAACACGAGCTAACAATAGCCTCGTCCTTTTATAAGGGCGGGGCTTTTTTATATCCGCGAATAAGCAGAGGAAAATCGAGCATGCAAATATGGCTGCTTGCAGACAATATTTGAAATGCGAAGATTTGGCGAGCAACGCGAACGAAAAATCCGAAGGATTTTGAGTCTGCTTATTCGTTTGATAAGAAAGGAGATTTTAAAATGACATTATATGAAGAATTAGTTGCCCGCGGCCTTATCGCCCAGGTAACCAACGAAGAAGAAATCAAAAACTTAATCAACAATGGTAAAGCTACATTTTACATCGGCTTTGACCCAACAGCAGACAGCCTTCATGTAGGACACTTCATGGCACTTTGCCTTATGAAACGTCTTCAGATGGCTGGTAACAAACCAATCGCTTTGATCGGTGGCGGAACAGCCATGATTGGAGACCCTTCTGGACGTACCGACATGCGTCAGATGATGACAGAAGAAACTATTGCACACAACGTAGAATGCTTCAAGAAACAGATGAGCCGTTTCATCGACTTCTCAGAAGGCAAAGCTCTTCTCGTAAACAATGCAGACTGGCTCTTGGACCTGAACTATGTAGATGTTTTACGTGAAGTTGGACCACACTTCTCCGTAAACCGTATGCTTACTGCTGAATGCTACAAACAGCGTATGGAAAAAGGATTAAGCTTCTTAGAATTCAACTACATGATTATGCAGTCTTACGACTTCTACAAACTTTTCCAGGATTACGATTGTAACCTCGAATTCGGTGGCGATGACCAGTGGAGCAACATGCTCGGTGGTACAGAACTCATCCGTCGTAAACTTGGTAAAGATGCACATGCTATGACCATTACTCTCCTTCTCAACTCAGAAGGAAAGAAAATGGGTAAGACACAGTCTGGTGCCATATGGTTAGATGCAAACAAGACATCTCCATTCGACTTCTTCCAGTACTGGAGAAACGTGGCTGATGCTGACGTATTGAAATGTATCCGTATGCTTACCTTCCTTCCAATGGAAGAAATCGAAGCAATGGACGCTTGGGAAGGTGCACAGCTCAACCAGGCAAAAGAAATCCTCGCATACGAACTTACTAAATTAGTTCATGGCGAAGAAGAAGCAGAAAAAGCAAAAGAAGCTTCTCACGCACTTTTCGCTGGTGGCGGTTCTAATGCAAACATGCCAACTGTAGAACTGACTGCTGAAGACTTTGCTAACGGCAACTTAGACATCATGGCAGTTCTTGTAAAAGCAGGCCTTTGCGACAGCCGTTCCGATGCTCGCCGTGCCGTACAGCAGGGTGGTGTAACTGTTGCAGATGAAAAAGTAACAGATATTTCTACTTCATACGATGCAAGTGCTTTCGAAGATGAAGGTCTTATCGTTAAGAGAGGTAAAAAGAAATTTGCGAAGTTAATTATGGCATAAGTTATAACAAAAATGGAGTAGGGTTCATCCCTACTCCATTGCTTTTTTACTTCTCAAAATGAATATATGCTGCATTCCATGCTACTGGCACTACGAAAGACATTATAAACACATACACAAAATTCTCCCACGAAATTCCCTGTACTGAATCTTCTATATGCGCAAAGTAAAGCTGTACGAATAACGATATCACCGACACCTTCGCCATAATTCGCGCTACATAAAATAGTTTCATTTTCTTAACTTCATTTCTATCAATTGGATAATATCTGAGTATTTCTGAAAACTTTCTCTTCTTGCCATTCTCTGTGTAACCTCCAAATGGTTCAATTCGCAGATTGCCTATTGCAGTTCCTGTAAGTGTCATCCAAAATGGAATGATGTTGCCATCCCATTCGGTAAGTAACAGTTGAACTGGCACCATATTGTATCCAAGATGCAAAAACATTACTAATCCTATCACAATCCAACACCACACAAACGAAAAATCCTGTCTAGAAAGCGCTGTATATATTTTTCTAACTTTACTCTGCTCTGAATTCATAATCTTACCTTCCATACAAAACCCTCGACTTTATCCATGATGCACATACAATTTCAAGTATTCCAGGAATCAAAAAAACAAAGATGAAAATATATGCAACATTTAACCACTCAATCATTCCTAAGGACATATAGGCAGCTACCAATTGCACGAGCAA
>JAFUPI010000077.1 GCA_017481285.1 Agathobacter sp.
CAGACAGAATAAATCATAAAAGCAAGCAGAGTGTTTTTAGAAAATACGCGTTTTACTTAACCGAGAGAAATTTGCTAGAAGACACAGCGACATATTTATTTCGAATTCTAAGAAAAGGCGTCGCCAAATCGGAATTTGCCTCCCTCTGCTTTACGAATTAATTTTTTTTGAAAAAAGATATTGACAATGCCGTTGTTCTAGCTTATATTATTTTAGTACGTTTATGACAAGGCGTCCGTGTCAGCTTTCTCATAAACATGGATAACTTTTATTGAAAATAATTCGGAGGTGTACAAATTGGCTAACATTAAATCTGCAAAGAAAAGAATCTTAGTTGCTGCAACAAGAACAGCAAGAAATAAATCTATCAGATCTGAAGTTAAGACAGCTACTAAAAAAGTAGAAGCTGCTGTTGCTGCTAACGATAAAGCTGCAGCTGTAGAAGCTTTAAAAGCTGCTACTTCTGTTATTGAAGCTGCTGCTTCAAAAGGTGTTTACCACAAAAACAATGCTGCTAGAAAAGTTTCTCGTTTAGCAAAACTTGTAAACGGAATCGCTTAATTAGCACAAAACAATTTTATCACCCTAAAAAATACAACCCACTAGACCGTCATCTAGTGGGTTTTTTATATGGAATAACGATTTTGTTTAGTAAGTAGTTTATCTAAATAATACGAAACGAGGTATATGAATATATAAAATATGGACACACTTTCGTTCTTCGCCTGCTCGTTGCGTTACTAAATTCGCATCCCACAAAACAGTGGTCTGCTCATTAAGTAACGACGGCATGCTAAAGGTCCAATTTTTATATATTCATATACCTCGTTTCTTACTTTCTTGGATAAACTTACTAAGCAGAATGCGTTATATCCATAGAGTAAGAAAAGAGGCTTACATATATATTGAATGAGTACCTTTCAAAGAGCGTCGTTACTTAGCGAATGGCGATGGAAAATCGTCATGAGGTTAGTAACGTAACGCTTGATGAAGAGCGAAAGCGTGTACGAAATCAATATATATGTAAGCCTCTTTTCGTAGTATATAGAGAACTCAATTCTTAACTAAATCGCCCGTGCTCAACGGAGTACATCTGGTCTACGATACGCATTGTAGACTGACGGTGCGAAACGAGCACGACGGTTTTGTCTCCTTTTTCCTCCTTCAAGGATTTTAAAATGACAGCTTCGTTTAAGCTATCCAAGTTGCTGGTAGGTTCGTCGAGGAGCAGGAAAGGTGCATCATGCAAAAATGCTCTTGCCAGACCGATTCTTTGACGTTCTCCACCAGAAAGTGTATCACCTAATTCTCCTACAGGTGTATCATATCCCTGTGGAAGACTCATAATGAAATCGTGTACCGAAGCCTTCTTACATGCAGCCTGAATTTCCTCGTCTGTGGCATCCAGTTTCGCAATACGAAGGTTGTTGCGAATACTATCATGGAACAGATGTGTTTCCTGGGTTACGAAACCTTCCAGGTCGCGAAGATTTGCGGTATTCATTTCCTCCACCTTTGTGTCAGAAATTGTCACACAGCCCTGCTGTACATTCCAAAATCTCATAAACAACTTAAGCAAAGTTGACTTTCCACTACCACTTCTGCCCGTAATACCTACGACAGCTCCTTTCGGAATATCTACCGAAACATGATCCAGAATTGTTTCATCACCATAAGCAAACGTTACATTTTCCGCTTTTGCACCATCAAAAGAGATAGTTTCTTTTCCTGTAATCTCCTCTACCACTGGTGATTCTTCCAGAATATCCAGCACACGGTTGCCCGCTGCAAAGGTGTTCTGCAAAGTACTACCAAGAGCCGCTAATGCAACGACTGGTCCAAAAGAACTCATCAGTGCGATGGTAGAAATCATCACTCCTAAAAACTCAATCTGCCCTTCCTGATATAAGGAAGCCGCTGTAAAAAGCATAATCAAATCAAAGGCAAGAATAATCGTATTGGTCACAGCCTGATTTCTACCAGCAGTGCGTTTCAATCTCGCTTCATCCTCAGAAAGTGCATCGGTCTGTGCGTTCATGCTGTCTAATCTTGCAAAACCTTGTCCATATTGCAGGGTTTCTGTCAATCCGCGTAAGCTGTCTAACACAAAGGCAGAGAGTTCGCCTGATTTGCTACGGAACCGAATACCATCCTCCCCGCTTAATTTGGAGGTAAAAACAGGTACAATCACACCAATTACAAGATACGCAAGAGCCGCAATTCCGCCCAGTACAGGATGAAAACTTCCGATAAAACCACACAAAATCACACTGAATAAGACTGCAATTACAATCGGTGATATGGTATGAGCGTAAAACACTTCTAGAAGTTCGATATCTGATGTAATGATTGAAATCAGGTTTCCTTTATCTTTTCCTTCCAGCCTCGCAGGGCAAAGTTTTCGTAAAGCCTGAAATACCTTGTCTCTAATTAACGCCAAAAGTTTGAATGCAATAAAGTGGTTGCATGCCTGTTCCGCATAACGAAGCAAGCCTCTTACCAATGCGAACACGCCTACAGAAATAAATAGAAAAGCTAAGGTAAAAGGAGTTTCAATCTGCAAAATCTCCGCCACCGCATATCCACCGAAAATCGTAATAAAGGCAGCACTTAAATGTCCGATAAGTCCCATGAGAATCGCAAGAATCATAAAACCTGTCAAAGGTTTTACCAGACCAATCAGACGCATCATAACTGTAAATCCACTTCTTCTCATGTTACTCACCTACCTTTCCGTAATTTTCTAAGCTCTGCTGTGCCGTCCACAGTTTTGCGTAAACACTATTTTTTGCAAGCAATGCTTTATGTGTTCCGCTTTCTACTACATTCCCCTTATCCATGACAAAGATATTGTCCGAATCCGTCACATTCGCAAGACGATGCGAAATGAGAATCACAGTCTTTGACTTCGCAAGTCTGTGAATTTCCGCCATAATATCATTTTCACTTTCCACATCAATATTAGAAGTAGCTTCATCAAAAATATAAACAGGACTATCATGCAGCAAAGCTCTCGCAAGTGCCAAGCGCTGGCATTGTCCACCAGAAAGATTCGACGCTTTCTCCTGCAATATCGTATCGAGCCCTTTTTCGCTTCTCATAAAATCCGCCAAATTCACACGCTCCAACATCTGCCAGAGCTGTGCATCACTCGCCTTAGGATTTCCCATCAACAGATTCTCGCGCACGGTTCCTTTAAACAAATAACTCTGGTGACTTATATAGGTAAAATGCTCCATCAGACTTGACTCTGCTAGTTCTCGCATTTCTTTTCCACCTACAGTAACCGAACCTGTATATCCTTTGTTTCTACCCATAAGAATTCCTGAAATGGTAGATTTACCACAACCGCTTTCGCCTACAATAGAAGTAAAACTGCCCATTGGGAAGGTCAGATTCACACCATGGAGAATTTCACGGTCTTCCTCATAGGAAAAATGCACCTTTTCACACCGAATCGTGCAATCCGATGGTACAGGCTCTGTTTTAACTTCTTCCTCTGGCAAATCCAAAAGACGGAAAATCTTATCACTGGCAGCCATACCATTCATGGCAATGTGGAAGAAAGATCCCAAAAGTCGCATTGGAATAAAGAAATCTGCTGATAAAAGAATAATCAGCAAGCAACCTGCCAAATCTACTTTACCTGCTGCAAACTGTGTTGCGGAAAGCACCACTCCAAGTGCCGCTCCGCCATAGGCAATCAAATCCATAATCGTAATAGAATTGAGCTGCATCGTCAGTACCTTCATGGTAATCTTGCGGAATTTCTCAGATTCCTCGTTCATCTCTTTATTCTTGAAATCATCTGCCTGATAAATTTTCAAAGTCGTAAGTCCCTGTAAATTTTCCAGGAAAGTGTCGCCTAAGGCAGTATACTGTCCCCAGTATTTGGACAACAGCTTTTTCGCCCAGGTCTGCACCGCTGCGATTGCCACTGGAATCAGCGGAACACAAATCAAAAGCACTATTGCTGACGGAAAATTCACAAAGCTCAGTACCACGAACAACGTAAGTGGTGCCAGCATTGCATAAAAAAACTGTGGCAAATACTGCCCAAAATATGTTTCCAACTGATCTACGCCTTCTACTGCAACCTGTACAATCTCTGAGGTCTGTACTTTTTCTTTATAAGATGTTCCGAGACGTAAAAGCTTTTTGTAAATCATCTCACGTAAGGTCTTTTTCACTGCCTTAGAGGACAAATACCCCATTCGACTTGCTCCAATCGAGCAAATAAAGCGAACAATGACTGCCACTACTGCAATTCCAAGGGTAATGCCCATATCCTTTGCCGTAGCCGTCTTTTCAAATAATTTTGCTAAAAAACTGGTGATGGTCGCCATCATAGTGATGTTTGCACCTAGCGAAACCCACTGAAATGCCACATTTCCAGCAATATACTTTTTACTTTCTTCGACTGTCCCAATCAGTCGCTTGTTAATCATCATAATATAATGCCTCTCTTTTTCATCCATATAAGTTTATGTTAGTTCCAACTAACCACATCGTATAAAATTAGCAACCGCTAACACTTATTAGCAGTTGCTAACTCACATAAAAATATCATTTTTTTCATTTCTTGTCAATGCGATATTCCGTGGTAATTTCTGTGTACTTCATTCTGTACATTTATCCCTTACTATACTGCACAATGAACAGTTCTACTGCCATCTGGTCATTCATCTTACCAGTCTTGACTGCTTCTTCATAAGATACACCATCGAGAATCGCCTGCTTGATTTGCTCTAACGAAAAGGCTTTTGCTTGCCCCTGATATTTGCGCACTGCCCATTCCGGACAGCCCGCCTTTGCTGCTATATCCTTATTCCCAAAGCCCTGATTGCCCATTACCTTTACTGTAAGAAGTATCTGAAACTGTCTGGTAATCAGAAAAAGAATACGCATAGGTGCTTCTTTCAGTGCCAGCAAATCATAGTACAAATCCATCGCATGTTTTTGTTTGTGACTGGCAATCGCATCTACCATCTCGAATACCTTGTTGTTCAACTGCTCCGTGGTGATTGCTTCCACATCTTCCGGTTCGATAACATCTTTGTCCATCGTATAACAAAGCAGCTTCTCCAGTTCCTTCTCGATATTCTGCATATCGGTGCCAGTCTTGGAAATAAAGGTCTGGTATGCTGCCTGGGTAATATTTTTACCTTCTCGGCTAATACGCCCACCGACCCACTTCATCAGGGTCTCATCGGTCTGAGTCCCAAACTCTATGGCATTTCCACACTTGCCCACCGCCTTAAACAGCTTAGAACGTTTGTCCACTTCCTCTTCCACAAAGATAAAATAAGTGGATTCTGGCAAAGCAGCCAAATACTCACCTAATTCGTCACCACCTTTTTTGAACAGCTTGCTGTCCTCGATAAGGATTACTCGTCTATCCGCAAAAAATGGAAGGGTTTCTGCCAAATCAATGATTTCCTTTACGTTGATATCCTCGCCCTCAAAGCTGGAAAAATTCATGGTATCATCCGGACTGGTCATGGCATTCTTCAACTTATCTCGGTACTGACGGATCAGATAACGCTCTTCTCCGTAGAGTAAGTATACTTTTTTAAATTCTTGTCGTTTGATATCGTTGTCTATTGTTTTCATAGGGCTATTGTAACAAAGGAAAAGTCACTTGTCCATTATCCATGGTATAAAAAATTTTTGCCCCAATCGCATTCATACGCTCTACTGCTTTTACACCTGGATGTCCATATAAATTATGTGCACTACAAGACACGACAATATATTCCGGCTGAATGTTCTCTAATAGCAGCGTGCCATTCGAATAATTGGAGCCATGATGGATTGCCTTGAATAAATCTACATCTTCAAGCACTCCCGCCTCACATAGCATATCTTCTATCTCAGTAGAAATATCTCCTGCGAATAGGGCTGTGAATTCTTGCAAACTCGCATCATCGCTCCATTCCACCTGCAAAACCAAAGAACCTTCATTTCGGTCATCTTTCATCGCCTGCTCACCAGACGGTGCCAAGCAGGTAATCTCCATATTTTCTGAGCAAATCCGATGTCCCACATCCATGTGCAGCACTTCAGACCCAGCTTGTTGAGCGGTCTCTAGCAAAGCCTCATATTTCTCATCCTTTGGACAATGCTCTGCCACCACCAGATGCTTGATTTTGTATCCGCTTTCCAGCACCTCCTGAAGTCCTGAAATATGATCGGTATCTGCATGGGACACAAACCAGTAATCAATGCTTTTTACACCTTTTGATTTTAAAAATGGAAGAATCCGATATTCTCCTACCCCATCTACACTAGAACTTCCTCCATCGATAAAATATGTTGTTCCATCTCCTGCACTGATATAGATACCATCTCCCTGTCCAACATCAAGGAATGAAATCTCAAAGGATTTCGCATTTGGGAAAAAGACGCATAAACCACAAAGGATACTTATTACACACAAAACGAGCGTCCGCTTTGTCAAAATCTTTTCTTTCCATGACAATTGCTTTTTCTTATCATCTCTATCAGCTTTTTCGTTTGACAGAATTCGCAATACATATACGCCACCAAATAAAATCCCATAATACAACACCACCTGCCACCAGTCAGGTTTCCCGCATATCACACTTGCTCCGGGCAGCTTCGCCACCACACCACAAATCCACTCGTAAAAAACCAACAATAGCTGACAAGGATACAATAGCATACTAGTGAAACCTTGTGCAGATATCCAAAGACCAAACAAACCGCCGAATATCGCCAGACAGAATATGGGACTCAAAAGCGGTAACACAATGAAGTTTACCAATGGAGAATACAACGGAATCTCATAATAAGACAATGCACTCACGGGTAAAGTCGTCATGGTAATCCCCAGACTCATCCATAGTCCTGCAGTCTTTCCCGTTCCTTTTTTCTCCTCATTTTCTGCACCTCGGACAAGCTCTCTGCCGACAAATCCTACACCCAAAAGTGCTGTCACCGAAAACCAAAATCCACTATTTTCCATAAGAAACGGATTGTCCCAAAGCAAAAACAGAACCATGCCTCCAAGTGCGTTCAGCATGTCATAACTACGCCCAAACCATTGGGCCATGAAGAACAAAAGCATCATCCCAACGGCTCGAACTGTGGAAGCACTGCTTCCCACCATGACACAATAGGAAATCAATAATGAACCGCCACTCAACCCAGCAATTCCAAAGCCAATACCTCGACTTCGAAGGAATCTGTAGAATCCTCGACCCAGAATCGACACATGCAGTCCCGAAATGGCTAGAATATGAGAAATGCCACCTAAAAGAAATAAATCCTTTAAATCTTCATCCAAATTTGTTTTATTTCCAAGCACCATTGCCTGATAAAATCCAGCCGCTTTTGCCCTCATACTACTATCATAAACAGCAGCAATCTTTTCTCTCAAAGAAGTCAAAGCCTGCTTCCATACACTTACATTTCCCTCAAGCAATACACCGGACTCTTCCTCCACAGCAAAATCAATCTTTAGACTTTGATAATACACCCTTTGATTAAAGTTTCCCTCATTTCGTGCTTCTGAAAATATATTTACTTGTCCTGTTATTTTGTGAATCTGACCTATTAGAAACTGGTCCTTTGACGTATACACCATGATATCATTGCAGGGCATCACACCTGCTCCAACACTGATGTAACAATTCGATAGAATTCCACGGTTTCCATACTCCGTGGACTCCATAGTGATAAGTTCTCCCCAGACGGTAATCCGACTCCCGTCTATTATTTTTGACATATATGCCTGGCGGAAATCTTCTTCCCGCTGCATATGAAAGATACCTAGAAGAAAAGCAGAAAGGAGAATCATACTCCTTCCTGCTGCGTTTCTGAATTTCTTTGTTTTCCTACCAATCCATATTTCCCGTAGAATCAGCACAACTCCAACTAGTGCCATTCCACCTTTGGAATATTTCTGATAGGCTAAACCTGCCAAAAAGACGCACGCCATAAGCATAAGCGGTCTTTTTCTCATTCTAATCCTCTTTTAGATAATCTAAATTTCTTTCGTATAACTTTGACAAATCATAGCTATAACGCAATTTTCCATCGGTACTACCATTAATAGAAATCTGTACCTGGCTTACGCCCTGCAATTCTGTGAGCGAATTTACGATGGAATATAATACGATTTCCTCATTTACTTCAGCATTCTGGTTTCTAAAGGAATCACTTAAATTTACATAACACACCCCATCTACCACTGATACCGAAATTAATTTGGTCCCGGATGGCACGGTGGACATTGTGCTGGATTTCTTTGAACCTTCAATCAACTGTTCCATGATTAACTTTTCCATAGAAATATTGGTACTATAATGAACCGTTCTGGTTTCTTTCACCAGTTTCGTACCATCTTTGTTTGCAAAATACAGATTCAAAGTGGTTTCCACACTACTGTTAATCTGCTTACCTGGATTTTCTACAAAGCTGTCTTCATGCATACTTCCCACAAGTGTTCCATCATGAGCAAGTAATGGGTCTGAATTTATTGTAAATGCAACCAGTGTGCTCGGAGAAGTCTGTACTAAAGTCTTAACAATCGCCGCACGAATCAGAATCTCTTCTTCTGGCTTTAAAGCCTTATACTCCTCACTAAAGTCGATGTACAAATATGCTCCATTCTTTTTAAAACTATTAATTTTTACATCGGATGGTATGGTCTGTCGCAATTTGGAAGACTCTGGCGCTGACTGTAGTTTCGCTAGCAATTCTTCTACTAGTTTCTCGTCCTCCGCACCTGTACTATCGTAGTCTTCTGCTACAATTTTGGACATATCCATATTTAAATAATAAATTTGATATTCACCCTTTTTCTTTTCTTCCCGATTACATCCTGTAATGGAAAATACCATTGTAAGAGAAAGAATGAAACACAATATTTTTTTCCACATAATACTTCCTCCTACAAATTATGCGATATAGTTCAAAGGGATACGTACATCAAATGTAGTACCTTCCCCAACTTCACTGTGCGCCTTGATTGCACCACGATGCATCAAAATGGAATTTCTCGTAATTGCAAGGCCCAAACCAGTACCACCAATTTCTCTTGAATGTGATTTATCTACACGATAAAATCTCTCATAAATATGCTCTAAGTCTTCCTCTGGAATACCCATTCCAGAATCTTCTACCTTGATGTAGAAATACTGATGATCTGCATTCAATGATACATGTACCCAGCCTTCTCCATCGATTTTGTTGTATTTAATTGCATTTTCTACCAGATTGGAAATTGCTAAAGTAATCTTCACCTCATCCACCGCTGCTGTAACTGGACGGAAGGATTCTAATACCAGCTGTACATTCTGTTTATCTGCAATTGGCTGGAGACGCTTCATAATCTGCTCCAACAGTTCATTCATGTTAACATTCTCAATATTCAATTTGGCTGCAGTTTTATCCATTTTTACCAAGGACAATAAATCATTGATAATCTTGGTTTCTCGCTCGATTTCATTGGTAATATCACCCATGAATTCCTGATAGAGTTCCACTGGGGCATCTGGCATGCTGTTAATCGAATCTGCCAGTACCTTCATAGAGGTAAGTGGTGTTTTCAATTCATGAGACACGTTGGAAACAAACTCCTGGCGTGATTCATCCATAACCTTGATTTTGCCCATCATCTCATTGAACTTCTCACAAATAATTATCGTTTCTGTATAATCCTTTACCATCAAATCCGCATCACCTACACCACCATGCAGATTGGCGATTCCATCGGAAAGCTTGGTAAATGGCTGGGTCATTCGAATGGACATGAGTACCCCTGCAAAACTTACTACCAAAATTACGATAAACACGATAACGGTCGCGATCTGTGTCAGATAACTTAAGTTCAAAGCAATATTGTCGGTAGAAACACTAACAACCAGCATACCTAAAACGGTCTTGGTCTCATCGTTTGGATTAATGATTGGAAGAGACATTTCAATATACTTATTCTCCGAATCATAAATCTGAGTGGTTTCACCTTTGAAACTCTTAATTACGGCATCGGAAATAATGGTTTTATTATCATCTAAATTGTAGGTATCGTAAATAATCTGGAAATTATCATCCACAATTAGAACACGACCATCGTATATGGAAGTCAGCATGTTTACCTGTGCTAACAAAGTCTCAGAGCCAGTCTTCTCCCCGCTCATATAGTTGCTGGCCGCCACCTGATTCGCAATAATGCGTGCCTGTCCCATTACTTCGCTTTGACGAATGGATAACGCACGCATTTCGTAAGAAAACAGAATACCATTTCCAACAATTAAACTTGGAATAATTGCCAGCAAGATAGCCATTACAATAAGTCGGCATTTTAAACTTTTGATAAAATCGAAAAACTTAGAAGCCTTTTGCATCGTTCTGCCCCTTTATTATTTCTGAATATAGTAATATCCTACACCCCATTTGGTGTGAACATATTTTGGTTCACTTGGATTCGTTTCTACTTTTTCTCTCAAACGACGTACATGTACGTCCACGGTACGAACATCGCCTGGGTAGTCCTTGCCCCAAACGATTTCGAGCAGTTTTTCTCTGCTGTAAACCTTATTTTCATTCTTCACGAGAAGCTCTAATAATTCAAATTCACGACCGGTCAGGTTGATTTCTTTTCCAAGGATGAAGAGACGACGACTGTCACAATCCAATCTCAAATCACCTTTTTCAATCACAGAACTTACAGCTTCTTTCTTGGTAGAACCTGCAGTACGACGCATAATCGCCTTGATTCTGGCCTTCACCTCAAGAATATTAAATGGCTTGGTAATATAATCATCTGCACCATAATCTAAGCCCAAAATCTTATCCATATCATCGCCCTTTGCAGTGAGCATGATGATTGGCATGTCAGAAAACTCACGAATTGCCTGACATACTTCGAATCCATCCATCTTTGGAAGCATGACATCCAAAAGAATCATGTCATACTCTTTTGCTTTTGCCATATTATAGGCTTCTTCTCCGTCATAGGCACAATCTACTTCCATGCCTTCCTGCTCCAAACTAAAACGAATTCCTTTTACGATTAATTTTTCATCATCCACTACAAGAACTTTTTTTGCCATTCTACACCTCAGTTAAATTTCAATATACTCTTTCATTTTGGAAAACACACCATCCTTGATTCCTTCTACCTTTTTCAACTCTTCTATCGAAGAAAAGGCACCGTTCTCCTGGCGGTAAGTGATGATTGCCAAAGCCTTCGATTCTCCTATTCCAGGCAGGGTCATCAACTCCTCTTTCGATGCTGTGTTTATATTTACTTTGCTGGAATCATCTGTGCTTTCATGGCTCGTGGCATTCCCATCAAAATACCGGTTCTGGGCTTCCTCGATGGTCGGAACATATAACATCTCTCCATCCGTCAAAAGTCTGGCCTGATTCCAATAATCTGTGGCTGCACCTTCCGTAAATCCACCCGCCAGCGCAAAGACATCACACACACGACTCCCTTCCGGAAGTATGTACACACCAGGCTTTTGAATCTGTCCGCACACATAGACGTAAATACTCATTTTGGCAGACTCGTCCGATTCCTGCTCGTCCATTGAACACTGTTCAGTATCTTGTGATTCCTTCGTCCCACTTTCTTCTGTTTCCACATAATAGGCGGTATCATTTCCGCAAGCACATAAAAACACGACAATAAGTGTGCCCAAAAGCACACTTTTAACTTTACATAAATTTTTTCTCATAAATTACTCCTTCCTTTTCGGGAAGGAGTCTCAATGTCGCTTTATATTTTAACGAATTTTTACAGAATTTACAAGATTATATTACAAGAATATTTAATTCGCGAAATAATTTTTCTAAAATTCCGATTTGGCGACGCCTTTTCTTAGAATTCGAAATAAATATGTCACTGTCTCTGCTAGGGAATTTCGAACCTTTAAGGGAAACGAGTTTATTTTCTTGAAACACGCTTCTTGCTTAAATTTTGTGTCTGGCATAGCTTTTACAATTTGCACCACTTTGTTCGTGTGCAACAGACACCGTACTCCGATTTCTGTTTCTCTAATGTGGGCAGTCTTATAAAGTTGATATTACATGAGCCATGCAAAAACTCCGCACAAAAACAGTGCGTCAGACAGTTTGCATGGCTCATGACATTTTATAATCCTGCCCACATAAGAGAAATGACGAAATCCTCGTAAGGGTGTCCTTTATGCACACGAACAAAGTGGTGCAAATTGTAAAACTTTTGACAGACATAATAAATCATAAAAGCAAGAAGTGTGTTTCCTAGAAAATACGCGTTTTCCATAAGCGAGAGAAATTCCCTAGCAGAGACAGTGACATATTTCATTTCAAAAAATAACATAAGGCGTCGCCAAATCGGATTTTCAAAAAATAACTTCGCGAATTAAAAATTATAATATTTCGGAAAATGTATGTTCCAGTTTACAGATCATCTCGTCCACATGATCCTTTTCAATTACAAGAGGTGGAACGATACGAAGCACATCCGAACCTGCTGAAATAATTACAAGTCCGTTTTCCAATGCTTTTTTGCAGATATCTGCTGGTTTCACGGTCACTACCAGCCCCTGAATCAGGCCTTTGCCACGTCGTTCCGTTACAAAATCATAATTTTTCACCAGCTTATCCAGTTTCTCTTCCAGATATGCACTTACCTCATTTACATGGGATAAAATATCCATATCTGCATAAATATCCATAACTGCAGAAACTGCTGCTCCTACCAATGGATTTCCACCATAGGTTGTACCATGGTCCCCTGGTTCCAAGGATTTTTCAGCCACACGTTCTGTCATAAGGAATGCCCCTACTGGCACACCGCAGCCTAAGGCTTTCGCAGAAGTCATAATATCTGGCTGCACATCATAGCCCTGAAAAGCGAACATTTCACCTGTACGTCCCATACCACACTGGATTTCATCTAAAATCAACAGAATATCCTTTTCCTCACAAAGTGCTTTTACACCCTGAATAAACTCTGGTGTTGCCGGATAAATTCCACCCTCACCCTGAACAGTTTCCATAATGATTGCACATGTTTTATCTGTAACAGCTGCTTTTACAGAATCCAGGTCATTGAAATCTGCAAACTTCACACCACCAATCAGTGGCTCAAAAGGAGTACGATATTTCTCCGTCCCTGTTACAGAAAGTGCTCCCATACTTCTTCCGTGGAAAGAATGATTCATTGCAATAATTTCATAACGTTCAGAACCATATTTATTATAAGAATATCTACGAGCAGCCTTTAATGCACCTTCAATCGCTTCTGTACCACTATTGGTAAAAAACACGCGGTCCATGCCGGATACCTTGAGCAGTTTTTCTGCTGCATCCGTAATAGGCTCATTGTAGTAAAGATTCGAAACATGCAGTAATTTATCTACCTGATTTTTCAGTGCATTGGTATAAGTTTCGTTTCCATATCCCAGGGAACATACCGCAATCCCTGCTGCAAAATCCAAATATTCTTTTCCATCTGTATCATATAAATACACACCTTTTCCATGGTCAAATACCACAGAAGAACGGTTATAGGTATGAAGCAGCACCTGTTCTGCTGCTTCCATTTTCTGATTCATTTTCGACATAATAAACACCTCGTTTGTCTACAATTTCACCACACACTAATTCTCATTAGACAAGAATGCTGTACCGATACCCTTATTCGTAAAGATTTCCAAAAGAAGACAATGTGCAATTCTACCGTCCAAAATATGTACCTTGGAAACCCCATTCTCAATAGCATCAATACAGTTATTGAGTTTTGGAAGCATTCCGCCACCAACAAATCCAGAACCACAGAGCTCCTTTGCCTCTTCTACGGTTAACGTAGAAATCAAAGTGCTTGGGTCACTTGGATCTTTATATACACCAGCAATATCTGTTAAGAATGCCAGTTTTTCTGCACCTAATGCTTTTGCAATCGCACATGCAGCATCATCCGCATTAATATTGTAGCTCTGATACTCGTCATCCATACCGATTGGGCAGATGATTGGAAGGAAATCCTTTTCTAACATATCGTAGATAATCTTAGTATCTACTTCTTTTACCTCTCCAACGAAACCGATATCCTGTCCATCGGAATATTTCTTTTCTACCTTTAAGAGGCCTCCGTCCTTGCCACTGATACCGATCGCTCTCACACCGAGTTCTTCTACCAATTGAACCAAAGATTTATTTACTTTATTTAAAACCATCTCTGCAATTTCCATGGTTTCTGCATCAGTTTTACGAAGACCATTGATAAATTCAGGCTCTTTTCCAGAAAGTTTCACCCATTTGCTGATTTCCTTACCGCCACCATGTACGATAACAGGCTTGAAACCTACTAACTTCAGCAAGGTTACATCCTGGATTACCTGTTTCTTTAACTGCTCATCTACCATAGCAGAACCACCGTATTTGACTACGATAATCTTGCGGTTAAATTTCTGAATATATGGCAAAGCCTCAATCAAAACCTCTGCTTTGTCCTGTAATGCATGAATTTTCTGTTCTGTCATACTTATATTCCTTCTTTCCGTCCAATCACCTGGTTACAAATGATTAAACCTAGTTATATTCTCTTCATTTAATGTAAAGTCATAATAATTCAAGTCCTCGCGGAAAGTCCAGCCCACTTTTCGCCAGAATTTGTTTCCAACTTCATTGGACTGGAAAGCAATCAGCGAAACCTTATTGATTTCTTCCTCCTGCAATGCTTTCATACAAAAGACCGCCATTGCTTTTCCAATGCCATGCTGACGATATTCCTTATGTACACATACATGATAAAAACAGCCACGTCTGCCATCATGTCCACATAAAATCGCTCCCACGATTCTACCATCCGCTTCCGCCACCACACTGGTCGTTGGATTTCGCTTCAAAAATCGTGCCACTCCAGCTTCGGAATCATCAATCGAACGAATTCCGAAACCATCAATGGTCATCCACAACTTATATACATTTTCATAATCCTCTATCTGCATCACACGCAAGGTAAAGTTATTATTGTTCATACTTTTCACTCCTATGGGAACATTGGCACCATCATAAGTCCTTCGTTTTCTGGAAGACCAAAGATAAGGTTCATGTTCTGTACCGCCTGACCTGCAGCACCTTTTACCAGATTATCCAGAGCGCCCATCATGATAATTCGACCAGTTCTTTCGTCAATCACAAAGTTTACATCTACGAAATTCGAGCCTTCTACCCATTTCGTTTCTGGACATTCGCCCTTTGGAAGCACGCGGACAAAGGTTTCACCCTGATAATATTTGTCATAAACTGCTTTTACTTCTTCATAGGTTGGATATGTACCATCTGCTTTTTTCTTAAGAGATGCATATTCTGTTACCAAAATACCACGATTCATTGGAACCAAATGTGGTGTAAAATTAATCGTAATCTCTTCTCCACAAGCATAACCCAACTGTTCTTCGATTTCTGGTGTATGTCTATGACTTGCTACACCATATGCCTTCATATTTTCATTCACTTCACAGAAGAGGTTTGGTAATTTTGCACCACGACCAGCACCAGAAGTACCAGATTTCGCATCTACGATTAAGGTATTTGCATCAATCATACCTTCTTTTACCATTGGATATGCAGTCAAAATCGAGCATGTGGTATAACATCCTGGGTTTGCTACCAAACGTTTGCCTTTGATGTCCTCACGGTTGACTTCACAGAGGCCATATACCGCTTCCTCAATAAACTGTGGGCTCTTATGCTCAATACCATACCATTTCTCATAAACAGCCACGTCCTTGATACGATAATCTGCACTTAAGTCTACAATCTTTACTTTATTTAATATATCCTCTGTCAATACGCCAGCCAGATAGCCCTGTGGTGTCGCTGTGAAAATCACATCCACACGTTCTGCCAGCTCTGCAATATTGTCATCCAAACATTTATCTTCTACCAGTTCAAACATATTGCGATATACCGATGCATATGCCTGGTCCACATAACTGCGAGAACCATACCAAACGATTTCTGCTTCCTTGTGATTCATCAATATACGAACCAATTCTGCTCCTGCATATCCTGTAGAACCGATAATACCTACTTTAATCATAGAATTCCCCTTTCGCACATTCTGTGCATTTCAATTTCTTTTTATAATAAGAAAACCTATGCTACCTATAATAGTACAACAATCCGCTTTCGTAAAGCACTTTTTTCACTCTTCATGTATTAATATACACATTTTTATCACTTTATACATTATTTTTGTATATTTATTCATATTTTTGTATATTTTTTCACTTGCCAATGCATAAATATAGGTGTATAGTAGTGTTATTCGATTTGAAACAATCCGTTGGGACGGAAAATACATATTTGAAAGGAATACAAACAATGGCAAAGGAAAAAGTTGTTTTAGCTTACTCAGGTGGACTTGATACTACTGCTATCATCCCTTGGTTAAAAGAAAATTATGATTACGAAGTTATCTGCTGCTGTATCGACTGCGGTCAGGGCGAAGAATTAGATGGATTAGAAGAAAGAGCAAAACTTTCAGGTGCTACCAAATTATACATCGAAGATATCACCGATGAATTCTGTGACGAATATATCATCCCATGCGTACAGGCAGGTGCTGTATACGAAAACAAATACTTACTCGGAACCTCTATGGCTCGTCCAGGTATTGCAAAAAGACTCGTAGAAGTTGCTCGTAAAGAAGGTGCTACTGCTATCTGTCACGGTGCTACCGGCAAAGGAAATGACCAGATTCGTTTCGAACTTGGTATCAA
>JAFUPI010000078.1 GCA_017481285.1 Agathobacter sp.
ACGACGTCTTTATATAGTTGATATTACATATGCATGCTCGAAACTCGATGCAAAAACAGCATCTCAAACAGTCGAGCATGCATATGACATTATATAAATTCGTCGTACTAAGAGACACACGAAAAGTCTGTAAAGGTGTCTTTTCTCACACGGACATTCTTCGCAGATTGTAAAATATTTGAAAGACATAAAAAATCACAAGAGTCGGAAGTGTGTTTCTTAGAAAATAAGCATTTTACTTAACGAGAGAAAATTTCAAGAAGAAACTGCGACATATATATTTCGAAATATAAAAATAAGGGCGTCGACAAATTTATAGTTAGGTACTTGTTGGGAAGGTGCGTTTGAAAAAGGACTTGCCAAATGAGGGATAAGTGGTTATTATACATATTTGGTTTTATATGGTGTTTTGTGCACTGCTTAATAAGAAAGAAGGATTTTTATGAAAACAACGAGAGAAGACATTCGTAATATCGCAATCATCGCCCACGTTGATCATGGAAAAACAACACTTGTTGATGAATTACTGAAACAAAGTGGCGTTTTCCGTGAAAATCAGGAAGTTCAGGAATGTGTTATGGACTCCAATGATATTGAACGTGAACGTGGTATTACTATTTTGTCTAAAAACACAGCCGTACAATATAAAGATGTAAAAATCAACATCATTGATACACCCGGACATGCTGACTTCGGTGGCGAGGTAGAACGAGTTCTAAAGATGGTAAATGGTGTTGTTTTGGTAGTAGACGCTTTTGAAGGAACTATGCCACAGACGAAATTCGTACTGATGAAAGCATTGGCTTTGGACCTGCCAGTTATCGTTTGCATCAACAAAATTGACCGTCCTGAAGCAAGACCAGATGAAGTAATCGATGAGGTATTAGAATTATTTATGGATTTGGATGCTTCTGATGAACAGTTAGACTGTCCATTTGTTTTCGCATCTGCAAGAAATGGATATGCAATGTTAGATATGAACGATGAAAGAAGGGATATGACACCCCTCTTTGAAACCATTGTAAACTATATTCCTGCACCATCTGGTGATCCAGAAGCAAATACACAAGTTCTCATCAGCACCATTGACTACAATGAATATGTTGGACGTATCGGTGTTGGTAAAGTAGAGAATGGTATCCTCAAAGTAAATCAGGAGGCTGTCGTGGTAAACCACCACGAACCTGACAAGCTGACCAAAGTTCGTATCAGCAAGCTATACGAATTTGACGGATTGAATAAGGTAGATGTAGCCGAGGCTTCCGTTGGCTCTATCGTAGCAATCTCTGGTATTTCAGATATTCACATTGGTGATACTATCTGTGCACCTGAAAACCCGGTGGCTATCCCTTTCCAGAAAATTTCAGAGCCAACCATTGCGATGAATTTTATCGTAAATGACAGTCCTCTTGCCGGACAGGAGGGAAAATATGTAACCTCCCGCCACATCCGCGAGAGACTTTACCGCGAATTAAATACTGACGTGTCGCTTCGTGTAGAAGATACCGATTCTCCAGATAGCTTAAAAGTATCTGGACGTGGCGAACTTCACTTATCCGTACTTATCGAAAACATGCGTCGTGAAGGTTATGAATTTGCAGTAAGTAAAGCAGAGGTATTATATAAAGAAGACGAACAGGGCAAAAAATTAGAACCAATGGAAATTGCCTATGTCGATGTACCTGATGAATTTACCGGTGCTGTTATTTCCAAATTACAGCAGCGAAAAGGGGAATTGCACAACATGGGCTCCATCGCAGGCGGCTACACTCGTATTGAGTTCCGCATCCCATCCCGTGGCTTAATCGGCTACCGCGGTGACTTTATGACAGATACAAAGGGAAATGGTATCATCAACACGATTTTCGATGGTTATGATTATTATCGTGGAGATATTGATTATCGTGCGACTGGCTCGCTTATCGCCTTTGAAGATGGTGAATCCGTAACCTACGGACTTTTCTCTGCACAGGACCGTGGAACCCTCTTCATCGGACCTGGAGAACGCGTTTACTCTGGCATGGTTATCGGTCAGTGTTCCCGTGCTGAAGACATCGAGCTGAACGTTTGTAAGAAAAAACATCTTACCAACACTCGTTCCTCTTCCGCAGACGAAGCCCTTACCCTTGTACCACCACGTATCCTAAGCTTGGAACAGGCATTGGACTTTATCGACACCGATGAGCTCCTTGAGGTAACACCAGAAAATCTTCGTATTCGTAAACGTATTTTAGATCCAACACTTAGAAAACGTGCAGCGTTTAAAGCAAAACAGCAGGGTTAATTCCCCTGCTGTTTTTTTGTAGCTTCTTCTGCCATTTTTAACTTCTTTGCTCTCTTTTCTGCATACATTTTCTGGTCCGCCTGTTCAATGACTTCGTCTAAGCCATCAATTTCT
The DNA here is from genome assembly GCA_017481285.1 of Agathobacter sp. Taxonomy (GTDB): domain Bacteria; phylum Bacillota; class Clostridia; order Lachnospirales; family Lachnospiraceae; genus Roseburia. The sequence goes on from JAFUPI010000078.1 coordinate 2,399, forward strand.
CGCGCTTTCCATGTAGATACACCTATGCTGGCAGATAATGTGAATGGATGCTTGCCTGACTCATTTACCTCTTTCATATCCTCTCGGATAGATTCCAGGATGCGTTCCAATTTGTACTCTTCGCCGTCTTTATATCCACCAAAGAGTACAAACTCATCTCCGCCATATCTCATTCCCAGCATTTCACCGGAAACATTTTTATGTACAATAGCACCGATTTCACGAATCATCAAATCGCCCACTTCATGTCCTAAGGTATCATTTGCTGCTTTTAATCCATCTGCATCCATAAAGATAATAAACGCATTCTTATCATCGGATTTAAAGTGTTCCATGATACTTTTGGCTTCATAAGAAAATCCCGAACGATTATAAAGCATGGTCAAATTGTCATAACACCACATACCGTTTAAACGGTCTACCGCATCTTTTAAGAGCATACGCTGGCGTACATTATCCAACCCAACACCAATCTCCATCAGCATGGAGTAATACAATCCACTGGCAACCACGCTATCTACACGCTGACATACTGCATAACCATAACAACAATTATGATAAAAAATCTGATTGACTACAAAAGTATTTCCGCCTGATTTCGTACGGCATTCTTCTGGAAGCACGAATCCCTTAGGAAACTTCTTATAGGATACGAATTTTCCTTTCTCGTAAGCCACTGCTATATCAATATATTCCGTATAATCATCATTCACATCTAAAACGTCGATATTTCGTCCCAAATTTCGTTCTGGCAAAGCAAATACCTGCTCCACGTCACAAGCACACAAGTAAAATTTCTCTACTCCAATCTGAGGAACATACTGCTTCATAACATCAAACAACTGCTCCGGTCTAGAAGCTTTTGCAAAATCTGCTGTCATACCACGCACTACATCTGCCATAAATATAGTATCACGCTGCTGAATAATATACTTGTGCTTTACCTGCTCCATCAATTCTTCCAATCCCAGAATATCATCTGCTTCTGGTCTGCAGCCACAGCTCTCTCTGTACTTCATTTCACATGGAAGCGTATAATGCTCGATATCTTTCCCATTTAAAAGTTCCATAATTTCTAAAATGGCTTTATATCCTACTTCCCTCTGATTTTTATCCACTGTAGTAAGGGAAGGACGATCCAACTGAGAACGCTCTCCATTATCAAATCCACAGATTTTGACATCCTCTGGAATCTTATATCCAGCTTTTTTAAAGACATCCATAATACCATGTGCCATATCGTCGTTGCCACAAATAATGGCCTCTGGCTCCTTGCCTTCTGCCAAAATCTGCTCCCCAATCATGATTCCGCTTTCCATGGTGAAAGCACCCTCATACACATCGTCTTCTTCAAACCGAACCCCATTATTGAGCATCGCATCCTGAAATGCCTTATAACGTTTACGAGCCTCACTACTTGCAACCATCGAACCACTGACATATAAAATCTTGGTATATCCGTGGTAGAGGAAATGTTCTACCATCTCATATTCTGCTTCGTAACTGTCAATCGCCACACAGCTCATACCATCTATTTTGCGGTCCACACTTACCATTGGCTTTCCAAGTGTATTTAAATCTTTAATAAGCTTATCCAATGCCATTGGATTATGAATCGTATTTGGCACCAGTACAACACCATCAAATTTGTCGAACTCAGGAAGTTTCAGAACCTGTGTCGCAGCCATGATACTTTCTTCCGTTTCACGTGTCCCTACATAATTTGTAAACACAAAAAGATTGCAGTCGAATTCCCTGGCTCCAATCTCCATACCTTCTAAAATTTTCTTTTGATTATCCAGATTAATTGCACCTAAAACTACCGCAATCTGTTTTACCATTTCCCCGCTTCTCCTTTTTACCTCTTTCCTATTTTCGACTCACGCACGCCAATACCTTTTGGTATTCCAGCTTACCACCGAACAAATCTAAAGCACTGCCGATCGTTACATTTAATTTATCATGTCCAAGACATTTTATCTTTTCTAAATCCGCATATTCATGCACTCCGCCAGCATATGTAATCGGAAGCTTTCCCCATTCTCCCAATAAAGCCACCAGTTCCGTCTGGATTCCGCTCTGCTTGCCTTCCACATCCACTGCATGAATCAAAAACTCATCGCAGTAATCAGACAGTTTATCCAAAAGCTCTAAGCTTACTTTTTCTTCTGTAAACTTCTGCCAGCGGTCTGTTACGATGTAGTAGCCTGGCTCTTTTCCATTTGTAACATTTTCTTTTCCAAGATATCTACAGGACAAATCCAGCACCACATGCTCTTTCCCCACTGCCTCCACTAGTTTGTCCAGATTTTCATAATTAATTTTGCCATCCCTAAACACATAGGAGGTAACGATAACATGACTGGCTCCCATCTCTATATAATAAGACGCATTTTCTGCGGTGATACCTCCGCCAATCTGCAAACCGCCTGGATATGCACGTAGAGCTTCCACAGCCTGCTGCTTCGTTGCTTCATAATATTCACTATCGACTGCATTCAATAAAATAATGTGCCCACCCTTAATACCATCTCTTTGATACAGTCTTGCAAAATCTGCTGCCCTCTGCTCCGACACAAAATTTTCTACTGCTTCATTATCTTTATCCTTAAGACTACTTCCAACAATCTGCTTTACTTTTCCATTGTGTATATCGATACAAGGTCTAAATTGCATTTTTTTAAGGACATTCCGTCCACACCTTTCCAAGAGATTTATTTTATCGTATAATTGTCTATACAAATACCATGTTTTAAGGTAATTTTAACACATTAATTAGTCTCTGTGAAGTTATCTTTTATACAATTTGCATCTTGACATGGTCATCTTAATTTGATATCATCTATCAAATTACAAAATTCAAACAAAACATTATTATATTTAAGAAGAAAGCGAGGATATTAAAATGGGTACTATTATCGGCGAAGGAATCACATTTGATGACGTTCTCTTAGTTCCACAGTATTCTGAAGTTACTCCAAACATGATTGACCTCAGAACTAACTTAACAAAGAAAATCAAGTTAAACATTCCTATGATGAGTGCAGCTATGGATACAGTTACAGAATCCAAAATGGCTATTGCAATGGCTAGACAGGGTGGTATCGGTATTATTCATAAGAATATGTCTATTGAAGCACAGGCTGACGAGGTTGATAAAGTAAAACGTTCGGAAAACGGCGTTATTACTGATCCATTTTCTCTCTCACCAGAACATACATTGAAAGATGCTGATGAATTAATGGCAAAATTCAAAATTTCAGGTGTTCCTGTAACAGAAGGAACCAAATTAGTCGGTATTATTACTAACCGTGACCTGAAATTCGAAACAGACTTCTCTAAGAAAATCAAAGAATCCATGACTTCAGAAGGCTTAATCACAGCAAAGGAAGGCATTACATTAGAAGAAGCAAAGAGCATCTTAGCAAAAGCTAGAAAAGAAAAACTTCCAATCGTTGATGATGACTTCAACTTAAAGGGACTCATCACAATCAAAGATATTGAAAAACAGATTAAATACCCATTATCTGCAAAAGACGATAAAGGCCGTCTCCTCTGCGGTGCTGGTGTAGGTATCACCGCTAACATGATGGAACGTATTGATGCTTTAGTAAAAGCTCATGTTGACGTTATCGTAGTTGACTCAGCACACGGTCATTCTAAAAACATCATCGATGCAGTTAAGAAAATCAAAGAAGCTTACCCAGACCTTCAGGTTATCGCTGGTAACATCGCAACAGGCGCTGCTACAAAAGCACTTATTGAAGCTGGTGCGGACGCAGTTAAAGTTGGTATCGGACCTGGTTCTATCTGTACCACACGTGTTGTTGCAGGTATCGGTGTTCCACAGATTTCAGCAGTTATGGATTGCTATGAAGTTGCAAAAGAATATGGTATTCCACTTATCGCTGACGGCGGTATCAAATACTCAGGTGATATGACAAAAGCAATCGCAGCTGGTGCTAACGTATGTATGCTTGGTTCTATGTTCGCAGGCTGTGACGAAGCTCCTGGTACATTCGAATTATATCAGGGACGTAAATTCAAGGTTTACCGTGGTATGGGTTCTATCGCAGCTATGGAAAACGGCAGTAAAGACCGTTACTTCCAGACAGATGCTAAGAAGCTCGTTCCAGAAGGTGTAGAAGGACGTGTTGCTTACAAGGGAACATTGGAAGATACCGTATTCCAGTTAGTTGGCGGTATCCGTTCTGGTATGGGTTACTGTGGTTGTCCAACTATCGAAGACTTAAAAGAAAAAGGTCAGTTCGTTAAGATTTCAGCAGCTTCTCTTAAAGAAAGTCATCCACATGATATTCAGATTACCAAAGAAGCTCCAAACTATAGTACAGAGAACTAAAAATACAAGAGGATTGCGAAAGCGATCCTCTTTTTTATACTAATTTTACCATTAGTTCATTGCTTTTACGCCATTTTCATGGTATATTAGGTTCTACATAATTAATATTGTCAAAAAAGAAAGAGGTAAAATTTATGGAATTTGGGCCCGGGCAAATAGGCCAATTAGTTTGTATCTTAGTTTTAGTTTGTTTATCGGCGTTTTTCTCATCTTCTGAGACCGCCCTCGTAACTGTAAACAAAATCCGTATGAAGAACTTGGCAGAAAACGGTGACAAACGTGCCGCAAAGGTTTTAAAGGTAACCAGCGACAGCGGTAAGATGCTCTCTGCTATTCTTATCGGTAACAACATTGTAAACATCGGTGCATCTTCTATTGCAACTATCCTTGCTGTAGATATCTTCGGTGATATTGGTTCTGGTATTGCAACTGGTGTACTTACTATTGTTATTTTGATTTTTGGTGAAGTTTCACCAAAGACCATGGCAACCATTAAGGCCGACAGCCTTGCACTTGCTATTGCAGGTATCATTGATATTCTGATGTTTGTATTAACACCAGTTATTTTCATTATTAATAAAATGGCTTCCCTTGTTTTGTGGGTGCTTCGTATCAATCCTAACGATGCTGACAAAGCCATGACGGAAGATGAAATCCGTACCATCGTTGACGAGAGTCAGGAAAGCGGAGCTATTGAAGATGAAGAACGCGAAATGATTCATAATGTATTTGACTTTGGTGATTCTCTTGCAAAGGAAGTTATGGTTCCACGTATTGATATGACTTTCGTTCAGGCAGATGCAACCTTTGAAGATTTAATTGAACTCTATCGTGAAAATAAATACACACGTTATCCAGTATATGAAGAAGCTACCGATCACGTCATCGGTATTATCAATATGAAAGACGTTATCCTTATTGAGAATGAAGAAGCATTTTCAATTCGCGATATTATCCGCGAACCATATTTTACATATGAGCACAAGAACACAGCGGATTTATTTGTAGAAATGCGTAAAGCATCCATTCCTCTTGCCATCGTCCTTGACGAGTATGGTGTAACCGCAGGTCTTGTAACTTTAGAAGACTTATTGGAGGAAATCGTAGGCGAAATTCGAGACGAGTACGATAGCGACGAAGAAGATGCTATCGAACAGCTTAGCGAATATGAATTCCTTATTTTAGGTTCAACCAATTTAGATGATGTAAATGATGCGTTAGATTTGGACTTTGAATCTGACGATTATGATACCATTGGCGGTTATTGTCTCCAGCTTTTAGACCATCTTCCAGAAGAAAACGAAACGCTTTTCACAGAAGACGGTGTAGTAATTAAAATCAAAGAAGTCGACAAAAATCGTATTGAACGTATTTACATCCGCATTCCAGAAACAAATTCTGAAACAGAAGAATAACTAATAAAAAGCCAAAGTAATCACTCAATATGTGACTGCTTTGGCTTTAATTTTTACCTAATAATCTTTCTAACCGGAATTGCCTTTTTATTACATTAAATATGTCGATTGACATACATGTCAATTGACATTTACATATAGGAATACTACAATATGGTTGCAAATATAACCAAAAAGGAGGCAACATCTATGAAAAAGCATTCAAAAAAATTACTCTGCATTATTTTAACCATTGTAATGACATTACTATCCCCACTTTCAATCTTTGCCAGTGAAACTTTGTCTAATGATGAGATTCTTTTACAACGTGGATATCCACAAATAGTAATAGATACTCTAGATAATTCTCAAAAAGAATACCTTATAGCTGAGAACTCTGTATTTATGGGGGCTGTAATTGCATACCTCTCTGAAGATGGAGCTTCTACAACTATAAATATTAACGAAGATGGAAGTTATATTATGCCAAGGGGTGGACAAATTTCTATCGCTGATTTAACCCTAAGTCTTACATATTCTCGAGATCAAAGCTATTCTACATTAAAATATATTGATGTAACTGCAAGCTATAATTGGATAAATCTTCCTTCTGAGCGATTAGAAGATTGTTTAACCGTCACTTGGGATGACACTAAGTTCAAGCGAGAACTAAATTCTTTTAGAAAAGTAGATAAATACAATGCATATTGGACTGACCCCAATGGTAACATAATATCTTATGTAGATCAAATCACATCTGACGAAGCTGGATATGCAACACAAACCGATTGTGGAGTTTCTTGGTATGCAGACTTACAATTAGGATTAGGAATGTATGTTACAGACTTATATGGATATGCAACATTTCGACTACTGCCACTTGAATCAACTTATGCTGGAACCTCTGAAATGTACTTTCACTATGTGCATGATGAATCACTATCTAGCTCACTTACTGTTAATATAAAAGATAAAGGTAGCATATCTATATCTAGTAATGGTTCTTTTTCGGAAAGAACTTTTGAAGACGAATTTAGTTGGTATCCCCCATCAAATATTAATTAACATTCTAGAAAGGAGAAATTTGTAATGATTAAATCCATTTTTATTATTTGCATTGGATTATTCTATTTCATATACGATGCATACAACCCAATAACGACAATAATTGCAATAATTGGAGCAATTATTTCTTATCAATTAGACAAAATAATAAAACTTCTAAACGAAATAAAAGAAGATACTTCTAAATAAAAAGTGGCTGTTATAGCAATGAATATCATACACATTTCATTGCTATAGCAGCCATATATTTTATTTCAAAATTTACATGCTTTCCAAAATTTTATTTACAGAAGCAAGTCTTACACAAACTACAAATACCTCTGCAGCTTTTCTAAGTTCTTCTACGGATGGGAAGGTAGGCGCGATACGAATCGTGCTATCTTTTGGATCTTTTCCATATGGGAAAGGAGCTCCCGCACCTGTCATCGTTACACCAGCTTCTTTACATTTGCCGATGATATCCTTTGCACAGCCTTCTAAGGATTCGAAGCAAATGAAATATCCGCCTACTGGATTAATCCAAGAACCGATACCTCGGCTTGCGATTTCTGCAGTCATAAGCTCATCTAACATTTCAAACTTAGGACGAATAAGGTCAGCCTGTTTCATCATATGCTGTTTGATCCCGTCAAAGTTTTTGAAGTATACCGCATGTCGACGCTGGTTTGTCTTATCATAACCGATTGTCTGGATAGTGAGCTGTTTTTTGATATCTGCAATGTTATTTTGTGAAGCAGCAAGTGCTGCAATACCAGCACCTGGGAAGGTTACCTTACTGGTTGAGCAGAATTCAAATACCATATCTGGATTGCCTGCTTCTTCACATTCTGCAAGAATATTTAAAATTACATCCTGTTTGTCTTCATATAAATGATGTACGCAATATGCATTGTCCCAGAAAATACGGAAGTCTGGTGCTGCTGGTTTTAAACGAGCAAAACGGAGTACCGTTTCGTCAGAATATGAAGTACCCGATGGGTTAGCATATTTTGGCACACACCAAATCCCCTTTACTGCAGGGTCATTATTTACATACTCTTCTACCATGTCCATGTCAGGACCATCTTCGTAAAGAGGAATATTAATCATTTCAATGCCGAAGTGCTCTGTAATAGCAAAATGTCTGTCATAGCCAGGTACTGGGCAAAGGAATTTTACTTTGTCTAATTTACACCATGGGGTATGTCCGCAATATCCCAAAACCATACCTCTGGAAACCTGGTCATACATAATGTTTAAGCTGGAGTTACCATATACAATAACACTCTTCTCGCTACAACCTAACATTTCTGCAAGGAGACGTTTTGCTTCTGGAATACCATCTAATACCCCATAGTTACGAAGGTCTGTTCCATTTTCACTTACCAAAGCCGTATTAGAATCAATGGCATCCAAAATTCCCATGGACAAATCCAACTGCTCTGCCGATGGCTTACATCTGGACATATCCAACTTCAGATTCAATGCTTTTATTTCTTCAAACTGTTTCTCAAGAGCTGCCTTTTCTACAAGTAACTCTTCCTTTGTCATCTCCTGATATTTCTGCATTATAATTCCTCCTTTATCTTAGCGAAATGTTCGCGAATCTTCTTCTCATATCCCATCTCTGTAGGCTCATAAAACTTCGTACCCACCAAAGCATCTGGCAAATACTGCTGCTCTACATAGTGATTTGGATAATTATGGGCATACATATATCCAAGCCCATGTCCTAACTTCTCAGCCCCCTTATAATGAGCATCCTGCAAATGGACTGGCACTGGTGGTGTCACATTATTTCGCACTGCACTCATAGCCGCATCGATGGCTCCGTAGGCCGCGTTGCTCTTTGGTGCACATGCCACATAGGTCACTGCCTGTGACAAAATAATCTGTGCTTCTGGCATACCAATTCTCTCAATCGCCTGGGAAGCAGATGTAGCAACCACAAGTGCCATTGGGTCTGCATTTCCCACATCCTCCGATGCACAAATCATAATTCTTCTTGCGATAAATTTAATATCCTCTCCTGCATACAGCATGCGTGCCAGATAATACACTGCTGCATCTGGATCAGAACCTCTCATACTCTTGATAAATGCAGAAATGGTATCGTAGTGATTATCCCCTGTCTTATCATAAGATATGACACGTTTCTGAATACATTCACTGGCTACATCAATGGTAATGTGAATTTTTCCATCTGCACCTCTGTCGGTAGTGAGAATACCAAGCTCAATTGCTGTAAGTGCCGCTCTGGCATCTCCATTACAAACATCTGCCAAAAATTCCAAAGCATCCTCATCTATCACCGCACCAAAAGAACCCATTCCCTTTTCGCGGTCATTCACTGCACGAAGCAGCAATACCTTAATATCTTCTTTATCCAGCTTCTTTAATTCAAAAATAATGGAACGGGAAAGAAGCGCACTATTTACTTCAAAATAAGGATTTTCTGTTGTAGCACCAATTAGAATAATCGTGCCATCCTCTACAAATGGTAAAAGATAATCCTGCTGTCCTTTGTTGAAGCGATGAATTTCATCGATGAACAGAATGGTTTTCTTTCCATACATGCCCTGATTATTTTTCGCCTGCTGCACGACCTCTTCCATGTCCTTTTTCCCAGCGGATGTGGCATTAATCTGTCGAAACTCTGCGCTGGTAGTATTAGCAATTACCTTTGCCAGAGTAGTCTTACCTGTCCCTGGAGGTCCATAGAAAATAATGGAGCTTAACTTATCTGCTTTAATCGCACGATAGAGCAGCTTATCCTTTCCTACAATATGCTGCTGCCCAACTACTTCATCCAAAGTGGTAGGTCTAAGGCGGGAAGCCAAAGGAGATTCTGATTCCATATTCTGTTCACGCATATAATCAAATAAATCCATGATGGCCTCCTTTTCTATATATATGTATAGAATACCATAAATAAACAATATATGGAATACCTGGGATTATGAATTTTTATTATTTTAAAAATTCATTTTTCTTATAAAAAAGACACGTTTTGTGGTAAAAACGTGTCTTTCTTGCATATTTAACTCTTTAATTATTCAATTTTATGCAATTATCTATGTTGTGCTTTAGCTATCAATTTTCCTTCGACTACATCGATATAGATGACATCCCCCATCTGTACCACATCCGCCAGAATAAGCTTTGCTGAAAGGGTCTCCACATGTTTCTGTAAGAAACGTTTCAGTGGTCTTGCACCATACACCGGATCATAACCATGCTCTACGATAAATGCAGTTGCTGCATCGGATAATTCCACAGACAATTCTCTATCTTTCAAACGGCTATTCAAATCTGCCATCATCAGTGTAATAATGTTTCCAATATTGTCCTTAGTTAATGGTTTGAACATAATGATTTCATCCAAACGGTTCAAAAACTCTGGACGGAAATGTCCGCGCACTACGTTCATCACCGCTTCTTCTGCCAATGGAGAAATGTTTCCATCCTCATCAATACCGTCCAAAAGCTGTGCAGAACCAAGGTTGCTGGTCATGATGATAATAGTATTTTTGAAGTCCACAGTACGTCCCTGCGAGTCGGTAATACGGCCATCATCCAATACTTGAAGCAATACGTTAAACACATCTGGATGTGCCTTTTCTACCTCATCGAAAAGCACTACCGAATATGGTTTGCGGCGAACTGCTTCGGTGAGCTGACCGCCTTCGTCATAGCCCACATATCCTGGAGGTGCTCCGATTAAACGAGATACGGAATATTTCTCCATGTATTCACTCATATCCAGACGCACCATATTTGATTCGTCATCAAACAGGCTGGCTGCCAAGGCTTTCGCAAGCTCTGTCTTACCTACGCCGGTTGGTCCTAAGAATAAGAAAGAACCGATTGGTTTGCTTGGGTCTTTGATACCGGCTTTGGAACGTATAATTGCTTCTGTCACCATGGTTACACCATCATCCTGGCCAACGACACGTTTGTGAAGTTCGTCGTCCAAATGCAAGGTTTTGTTTCGTTCGCTTTCGGTTAATTTTGCAACCGGAATTCCCGTCCAACGGGAAATGATTCGGGCAATTTCTTCTTCGGTTACCTTCTCTCTTACCAAAGAAAGATCTCGATTCTTCAAAATCTCTTCTTCCGCTTCTAACTGTTTTTCCATCTGTGGAAGCACACCATACTGAAGCTCTGCCGCCTTTTCCAAATCATAATTCTGCTGGGCAATCTTAATTTCATTTCTGGTATTTTCAATAGATTCACGAAGCTTGCTGACTTTATCCACTGCATCTTTTTCGCTAGTCCAGTTTGCTTTTTTACCATTTAATTCATCGCGTAACTCTGCCAGCTCTTTCTGCAAGTTAGCAAGACGCTCCTGGCTGAGACGATCCGTTTCTTTTTTCAAAGCAGTTTCTTCAATTTCCATCTGCATTACACGACGATTTAATTCGTCCAGTTCGGTTGGCATGGAATCCAGCTCTGTCTTAATCAGTGCGCAGGCTTCATCCACCAAATCGATAGCTTTATCTGGTAAAAATCGATCCGAAATATATCGGTTGGATAAGGTTGCCGCCGAAACTAAGGCAGAGTCTGTAATTTTAACCCCGTGGTAAACCTCATATCTGTCCTTCAAACCACGAAGAATAGAAATGGTATCTTCTACCGTTGGCTCATCCACCATAACTGGCTGGAAACGTCTTTCAAGAGCTGCGTCTTTTTCGATATATTCACGGTATTCATCTAAGGTAGTCGCACCGACACAGTGCAGCTCCCCACGAGCAAGCATAGGTTTTAAGAGCTGACCTGCATCCATTGCTCCATCTGTCTTTCCTGCACCTACGATAGTGTGAAGCTCATCAATGAACAAAATAATCTGTCCATCGGAAGCCTTTACCTCATCCAATACAGCTTTTAATCTTTCTTCGAACTCACCACGATATTTGGCACCTGCAATCAGCGCACCCATATCGAGAGCGAAAAGTCTTTTATCCTTTAATCCCTCTGGTACGTCACCACGTACAATACGCTGTGCCAAGCCTTCTACCACTGCAGTTTTACCAACACCTGGTTCTCCGATTAAAACTGGATTATTCTTTGTCTTTCTAGACAAAATACGCACTACGTTTCGAATCTCTGCATCACGTCCGATGACTGGATCTAACTTCTGCTGACGTGCACGTTCTACCATGTCATATCCGTATTTCTCCAAAGTATCATAAGTAGCCTCTGGATTATCCGAAGTCACACGCTGGTTGCCACGAACCGTTGCGAGTGCCTGTAAGAATCTGTCCTTAGTCAGACCATATTCCTTGACCAGCTCTTTCATCGCTTTGTTTGGATACTTAAGTAAGGATAAGAATAAGTGCTCTACAGACACATACTCATCTCCCATGTGTTTTGCTTCATCCTCTGCGTGAATGAGCACGTTGTTTAAATCCTTGCCGATGTAAACCTGTCCTGCGCCTTGCACCTTCACTCTGGCATTCAGCTTTCGAAGTGCATTTTCCGTGAAATGCTCACGGTTGATTTCCATTTTCTCTATCAATTTGCCAATCAGGCCATCTTCCTGTGTTAAGAGAGCAACTAAAAGATGTTCCTGTTCAATCTCCTGGTTACCGTATTCATACGCTAACTTTTCACAAGCATTGATAGCTTCGATAGATTTCTGTGTAAATTTTTGAATGTTCATTTAGCGTACCTCCTTTTGCTAATTAGAGTTTCCATTTATCTCTACAATATGAGTTATAGCACTCGTTGTTAGCACTGTCAATAGGTGAGTGCTAATTCAAATTCTTAAATATTTATAAACCATTCTATTTGTTTGGTTATGTTTTCATTTAAAAACATATGCGGTTTTGAAAACTACTTGACAAAGCATATCAAAACTTCTATAATAGTTCCGAATAATAATAAAATGAGGAGATTATGACTATGAAATTTAGAATTGTTGCTGACTCAAGTGCTAGCTTAAACACTACTGCAGATCGCAGTTTTGTATCTGTTCCACTTACTCTTAGAACAGATGAACGTGAATTTGTAGACAATGAAGCTTTAGATATAAAAGAAATGACTGATTACTTTGCATCTTACAAAGGAAAATCGGGTTCTGCCTGCCCATCATCCCAGGATTGGGTAGATGCTTTTGGAGATGCGGAAAACGTATTCGCAGTTGCAATCACCAGTAATTTATCTGGCTCTTTCAACTCATTACGTATCGCAAAAGAACAGTATGAAGAAGAATATCCCGACCGCAAGGTTTGTATCATTGACTCTCTCTCTGCTGGTTCTGAATTGAAACTTATCATCGAAAAGATTCAGGAACTTCACGCAGAAGGAAAAACCTTCGAAGAAATCAGTGATGCTATCGTAGAATATCAGGAACATACCCATATGATTTTCTGTTTGAAATCACTTACCAACTTAGCAAACAACGGACGTGTAAATCCAGCCGTTGCTAAAATTGCAGGTGTTTTAAACATTCATGTAGTTGGTATTGCCAATGAAGGTGTTTTAGACCAGAGAGAAAAAGCTCGTGGTGCGAAAAAGGCACTTGTTGCTATTGATAAACTTATGAAAGAATTCAACTACAATGGTGGCAAAGTTATCATCGACCACTGCTTCAATGAAACAGATGCAAAAGCTGTAAAAGAACACATCCTTGCCTCTTTCCCAAATGCAGAGGTTAGAATTGAAGAAACCAGAGGCCTTTGCAGCTTCTATGCAGAAGTTGGCGGTCTTATGATTGGTGTGGAAGCATAACATATTTTACTTTAAAAATAATTTTTTCTAAATACTACGAAATGGACCTATATTTATATTAAATTCACACACGACTTTCGCTCTTCGCTTGCTCGTTTAATATAAATATAGGTCCATTTCTTACTTTTTGAAAAACTATATTCAAAGTATAATATGTTATTTCTATATCATCACTGAATTATAACTATTATAGTAGTTCCAATTCGTCCATCCAGATACGTACGCATGCATCCGATGGCATCATCAAATCTCCACGTGGGGATACAGAAAGTGTTCCTACCTTTGGTCCGTCTGGCAGACAGGAGCGTTTAAACTGCTGGCTGAAGAATCTGCGATAGAAGGTCTTGAGCCATTTCAAAATAGTCGCACTGTTGTATGTGCCATGGAAAGCATTTTTTGCCAACATATAAATTTTCTCTGGTGAAAATCCAAAACGAAGTACATAGTACATAACGAAATCATGAAGTTCGTATGGTCCCACTAGATCTTCTGTTTTCTGTGCAATCTGTCCGTTTTCTGGTGGAAGAAGCTCAGGTGATACCGGAGTATCTAATACATCATAAAGCACCTTTGCAAGTACTTCTTCTCCACAAGTATCCGCATAATAACGAACCACATGACGAACCAGCATCTTTGGTACAGAGCCATTGACACAGTACATGGACATATGGTCTCCATTGTAAGTTGCCCAGCCTAATGCCAATTCAGACATATCTCCTGTTCCGATTACCATACCATTTTTCTGGTTAGCAATATCCATAAGAATCTGGGTTCTCTCGCGAGCCTGTGCGTTTTCATAGGTTACGTCATGATTATTTTCATCATGATTAATATCTTTAAAGTGCTGTCTTACGGAGTCCTTGATGCTTACTTCCATAAAGGTCGCACCCAACTGCTTAATCATATTTACTGCATTGTCATAAGTTCTGTCTGTAGTACCAAAACCTGGCATCGTAACTGCTACGATATCCTTGCGGCTTTTCTTCATCAAATCAAAAGCTCTGGCAATTACAAGAAGCGCCAATGTCGAATCCAATCCACCTGAAATACCGATAACTGCAGTTGCAGCACCAGTATGCTCCATACGTTTCTTAAGTCCCATCGCCTGAATGGCAAATACATCTTCACAATGCTTGCGACGTGCATCTTCGTCTGTTGGCACAAATGGAGAAGGGTCTACAAATCGAGTCAGCTGTGTCTCTGCTTCTCTCAAGTGGAAAGGAATACACACATGACTATCCTCTGTTTCAAACAAAGGATTTTTTCTACGGTCAATTTCCAGACGTTCTACATCAATTTCAGAATAAATAATTCCATTGCCAAGACGTGTACTTTCAGCTAAGAGAGTTCCGTTTTCCGCAATCAGGTTGTGTCCGCTGTATACCACATCCTGAGTAGATTCACCTTCTCCCGCATTAACACTTATATATCCACAAATCAGTCTTGCAGACTGACCTTTTACTAAATCCTTGCGATAAACATCGCTTCCAGAAACTTCAATGGAAGCTGCAGGATTTATGATTACATTGGCACCGCCAATGGCATGTCCAATACTTGGTGGCTGTACTGCCCACAAATCTTCTCCGATTTCCACAGCAATCTTAAGTGCCGGCATTTCTGCACAATAGAAAATCAGGTCTGTCCCTACTGGCACAATCTGTCCATTTGGAAGCACTTCTTCTGTATCGAGGAAAGCTCCGCTTACGAAATGACGACTGTCTTTTAAGTATGTCTTTGGCACAATTCCCAAAACTTCACCCTTCGAAACAGCTGCAACCACATTGTACAGCTTACTATTAATTTCATAAGGCAAACCCACAAAATATACTGCATCATAGAATTCGCTGGCAGAAACGATCTGCATCAGTTCCTCTTTTGCAGCTTTTAACAATTTGCTCTGATAGAACAAATCCCCACAGCTGGCCCCTGTTATGGCAAGTTCTGGAAATGCTACGATTTTTGCACCGTTTTTTTCAGCATCCTTCATAAGGGTACGGATAAGCTGTCCATTATACTTCGTATCTGCTACCTTAATCTTTGGTGTAACTGCTGCTACTTTTACAAACCCATATTTCATACTACTTCTCCTCTTAGGCTTCTCGAATTGCCTTCAATTCTTCAATTTCGAAATTATATGCTTTGTTACAGAACTGACATTTTACTTCAATGCTCTCGCCGTCGTTGATAATGTCGTCCAAATCTTTTTTATTAATTGTAGATAATGCTCTGGATACCTTTGCCTTGGAACAATCACAATAGAACTGCGTATCCAAAGTATCTGTGATTTCCAAACCGAAGTCTCCTAAGATTTCTTCTAAGATTCCTTCTGGTGAAAGACCTCTCTCCAACATATTCGTTACCGTATCCATTTCTGCGATACGTTTTTCTAGCTTTTCAATCACTTCATCACTGGTATATGGCATAAGCTGAAGGATAAATCCACCTGCTTGTTTCACTGAACCATCCTTTTCCACAAGAACACCTAAACCAACCGCTGATGGAGTCTGCTCTGAAGTCGCAAAATAATATGTCAAATCCTCTGCAATTTCTCCAGTCTGAAGCTGACATTGTCCTACATATGGTTCCTTCAATCCCATGTCCTTGATGACACTTAACACACCGAGGTCAAGTGCACCACCCACATCTAATTTCCCCTGGGCTTTTGGAGGAAGGTCTACATCTGGATTCGACGCAAAACCTTTCACATTTCCATGAGAATCTGCTGTAACGGTAAGTCCCTTGGCTGGACCTGAACACTGGATACGAAGAGTCAGTACATCCTTTTCTCCCTTCATCATACTTCCCATCATAGCTCCTGCTGCAAGAAGTCTTCCTAAAGCTGCCGTTATAACAGGTGATGTATTATGGTCTATTCTGGCTGTTTCTACCATTTCTTTCGCATTAACAGCAAACGCTCGAATACTGGCATTTGCCGCTGTAGCTCTTACAATATAATCTGACATAATTTTATCTCCTTTTTCTCAAATGCACATAAATCGAAAAGGTCTACTTTCCATGTTCTCGTGCTACTACTAAGATTTTCTCGCTTTCTTCAGAAACAGGCTCCTTGGTATAAGCATCATAAGCTGCCACAAATTCCATTCCAGCCTCGCCTAGAAGTCGTTTTATCGTTTCCAAATCATAACATCTTTGGAAATGTGTTTCCTCGAACCTCTGAAAGCGTCCGTCTATATCTTTTATATAAAGAGTCAAATCATACTCATTGATTTCCTCTTCCTCATCAAAATAATTTTCCCATATAAAACTGCCTTCCTCACGGTTTTCCGCAAAGGTGTTTTCTGCCAGAAGCTCTCGGTATTTATATGGAGTGTTAATATCGAAAACAAAGAGTCCACCCGGATCCAGATAGTTATTTGCCAGGCGGAACACTTCCTTTACTTCCTCTTCTTCCAAAACATAATTTAGGCTATCGCATGCACTATAAATCCCACGCACAGTACCATAGAGCTCGAACTCTCTCATATCCTGCAAAAGATACAGTATAGAGTCATTCGACTGGCGCTTTGCGATATCCAGCATCTCATAAGAATAATCCACACCAATCATGTCGTATCCCTTTTCTGCCAGATAACGGGTAAGCTTACCTGTCCCACAGCCCAAATCCAACAGCAAGCCATCCTCTATTCCATATTCTTTGAAAAGCTCGTTCAAATATTCGCCCCACTGCTCATATGGAACATTATCCATGAACAAATCATAAACCTGTGCAAAGCTTGTATACGCGTCCATACTACTCTCCTAAATACGCATTTTCACAAATAATAGTGTAGCAATATTTCCATGGAAAAGCAAGGTTGATATTTCCTTTTGAAACGATTATACTTGAATAGAAATTAGAAAAGAGGAATCGGATATGATTGATAATTATGAACATTATATCACGCGAAATATTCGCGCCTTTTACAAACGACGATTGTTCTCGCCCATACTATATTTACTGATTTTGCTTGTTTTATGGTTTGTATTTCCGTTGGGAGAAATGCTCTCTCCCATGCCACTAAAAAATGCGGGACAGATTGAAGGAGTATACGAAGCGAAAAAAGAATATGTAACCGTAACCTTCGAAGATTTGACTTTTACTGGCTACACAACCAGCCGTTTTGGTTCCACAAACGGCTATTGGTACTACGGGGAAAAAGATGACGTTTGTTACATTGTACTTCTAACACCATTTACCTGTGAAGAAGGAAATCCAACCATTGAAACGCTTACCGCAACCTGCCGTATTGTAAGCCATCCAAAACTATATGGACAATTCTTAAGTGCAGTTGCAACCGATTTGGAATGGACAACGGAAGGTATCTCTGCACAACTTCCAGAAGTATTTTATAGCGAACCTGACTATAATCCATTTACGAACTTTGTGCTTTTCCTGATTTATTTCGGAACTTTGATTTATACACTTATATCGTTGATTCGCTATACGTTATTTATTTTCTTCCCTTACTTGGCACCAGCGTGCCAGAACCTGATTGTCTTTGGTAATCCAAAGAAGCAGTTAGAAGAAGCGGAAGAAGAGCTTGCAACACTTCCACAGTTAGCAACCGAAGACATGTTCATCACAGAGCACTATTTTATCATGACTTCACCTTATGGAAATGCGATTGTACCTATTCAGGAAATCCTGTGGATTTACAAATACTCCACACTACACAAATTCCTTTGGTATCACTTTAGCATTTCTTACACCCTGCACATCACTGCAAACAAGCATATGTTTATTCAGTGTCCTAAAAATATCAAATCTGACATTGATGGTATTATCGATTATCTTTCCGAAGCAAACCACGACATTCTTGTGGGCTTCACGGAAGAAAACCGTCTCAAAGTAGAAGCAAAACAGGGCAAACCATTCCATATCGAAAAATGGACCGCTCTGCTTAACAAAAAAGTATAATCCATTTGAACAAACAATTACCCCTAGTTACGATGTGACTAGGGGTAATTCTTTCTCTAACAAATAATATGATCTAATATAATTTGACTCACTTCTGCCTTTTCAACCTGAAGGGAAAATGCCAATTCACTGTGCAGATGATTTTCTGCAAGTTTAAAGTATCTTTCATCTACTGCCGTGTTCTTCTTTCCTGCCTCTACACGTTGTTGTTTACGCAGATAAAGCGTTTTAATAATTCCAACCAAACGCTTTGGATCACGGCTGTTTAATGCTTCTTTGTATGTTTTTTCTCTCTCTTTTTCGTTTTGAATATAGGCCTCATCAATATCCTTAATTGCTTCGATAAATTCTAAAGCCTCCTCTTTATTCATCGCCAAACGGATTCTTTGAGACGCCATATCTACAGGAATATATACCTTTGCCTTTTTCTCACTAATTGGCACAAGAAGATAATACTCCTTGTCTACACCAGACATATTCATAGTAACAATATCTTCAATTTCGCAAATTCCATTGTTCGCATTTACAACAAAATCACCTTTATGAAACATTCATATCACCTCAAATAACAGAACTTATATAATATAATTTTATCATTTTTCAATTTTTTTCGTAAGCAAAAATTCGAAAAAATCTGCTGTAGAATTTAAAACGGAACCATGGGTATTCGTATATTCTTTCATCCATTTGATATCCTGAAAAGTAAATGAATAACATTCCATATTATCATTTCGATATGCGAGTGTACGCTCAAGCACACTCTTATATGCCGGATTAATTCTCCAAATAGAAGTTTCTTCCAGACCTCCCTTATCGGCAGAAATCAGATTTCCTTCCTCATCCGCAAAGAACTCACGATTTATAAAACGTACATATGTCTTTTTCATACTTTTCTTCACCGTTGTGTCTGTTACTGTGACGGTAATCGTCTTTGTTACCACATTCCCAAAGCTGTCCGTTGCCTGGTAGGTAATCTCTACCTCACCATCTGTAATCATGTCGGTAAAAGTTGCTGCATTATAATCTTTAATAACAACATCCGTTCCATTTACCAGCATACCATCTTCCTTGTCCGTAGCTTTCACTTTCTTTAACAGCTCTGTCCGTGTGATTACACCGTTTT
This sequence comes from Agathobacter sp., assembly GCA_017481285.1. GTDB lineage: Bacteria > Bacillota > Clostridia > Lachnospirales > Lachnospiraceae > Roseburia. Next base: position 21,970 of record JAFUPI010000078.1, read on the forward strand.
TTGCATCGCTTAAAGTAAAATAACGGTTGCATACGGAAAGCACTGGATACCTGTCCCATCTTGCTGTAAGAACTGTATCTTTTTCTATCACTGCTTCCGAATCTTCCGTATATTCAGTTCCATCTTCTGCCACCCATTTATCAAAAGAATGAGAAAAAAGAACTGGTGCGTTTTCTATCCTAAATGTCGGATAATGATAATATCCGGATGCATTGTAGTAACATTCCTTAGTCACTGAATCGTATTTCATTAAAGAACCATTGGTATCGTAGCTTACGGTAACGTCTGATATGTACAGAGCATACAGTGTGACGCTGTCCTCTGTAGTGTATGTTGCACCGGTGGAAATGATGGCATCTTCTGTTGCACCGGTTTTATCCGTCCAGCCGATATTTTCCCATCCTTTCCAATCTGCCTTTTCTTCGATAAGGAAGTCTGCATATCTGTCATTGTTATAGATGGTATCGGAGAGTTTTGTTATGACCGTTCCTAAATCACTATTTTCCACAAGGGTCAACGTAATCGTCTTCTCGAAAATCGCATACAAGGTCACATGTTCTGTTCCCATGGTAAGCGAGTCTAATTTCACAGTTTTCGTAGGTACTGTATTCCATCCCACGAAGGTATAACCTTCCTTTTCTGCGGTGAAGGATAAATCTATGTCCGAGCCATAGGTTACCACTTCGGAGTCCGCCGATGCACTGGTTCCTCCATTGGTCCAGTAGTCGTAGGTTACGGTATAGGAATTGATGCTCCATACGGCATAAAGATTTACAATATCTCCATTTTCTGTTGCAAGGTTCATTACCGAATCCTTATCGCCATACACTTTCTTACCATTTGGTGTTGTGCTCCAGCCTTCGAAGGTATAGCCCGTTTTTTCAAAGGTATTTTCCCGGAGTATTACCCCTGCGTCATAGGTCGCTGATGTATTTGGCATCACACCACTTCCGCTGTTTGCATGATACTGAATGGAATAAGTATTTGGCTTGTAGTACACATTGTAAGTCTTTGCTGTAGTAACTGTTCCGCCGGCGTCCTTGCTGGATGCACTATAGCCCATTGGTGCAACGACATAATCTGGTGTAAAAGAAGTACCAGATGCCATCATGCTTGTCGTAGTTTTGAACCATATCCATTCTCCGGTGGTTGCATCCTGTTTGTAATGCTTTACGGTCTGGAGATATTCTTTTGGAAGTGATGGTGGTGTATCACCACTTTCTTTTAGCACCTTTTCATTTCCTGCATTATCACGCACCCGCAACTGATAGCCGAATTCCCTTCCACTAGTAAAAGTCGAAATATCCGTAGATGGAAGCTTGTACTTATACACCATCGTGTTGGTATCGTATTGGTAGGTTAGTGGATAATATTTGTATATGGATGGATTATCTTTTATCCATACCAAAAGATACACTTCATCATTTGAAACATTGTCCGTCGCAGCATAATCCGGATAGTGATGGTTCTCCACATCAGAAACTTCTAATGTATAAACTGCATATAAAGTCACATTGGTCGCTGGCATCGCAAGCGATGACAAAGGAATTTTTGCTGTATCGGATGTACTCCACCCAATAAAAGTATAGCCTTCTTTTTCTGCTGATGGAGATAAATCAACACTTGCACCATACGTGTAAATCTTTGATGTTACAGAAGTCGTTCCACCATTCGCATGATAGGAAACAGAGTATGTATTCGGTATATATACTGCTGTAAACGTAACATTACCAAAAAGCGTATTATAAAACCTTTTATCCGATAACCAACTGTCTACCTGAGTTGCTAAATATGTGTTTCCATTCATCCAGTTGGGGGAAAGTGCACTGTCTGATGTGATCTTCCAGCCAGTCGTATAACCCGTTTTTTCCTCGAACTTGTATGCAGATATTGAAACGGATTCCGTTCCCAGTCGACTAAGGGTTGCGTTGGAGCTTCCTTTTATCGTATAGGTAAATGGTTTATAACACAGATACAAATTCGGAAAATAACTTGCAATGTCAGCAGGTGTTATCGCAACAGTAAATCCTGAACTTCCTGTGCCGGATTCATCCAAATAACGAAAAATCAAAGTGATATATGCAACTGTTGAGCGGTCACCCACTGCATTCTCTGCAGTTCCCGTGGTGCTCGTACCAACAGTGTATGTCTGGTTTGTATACAGCCATCCACTGTCATAAAGGAATCCACCTTGGGCGTTCCATTCCATAACATTCCACAAAATATGTTCGGTATTTGCATTGTTTGCAGCACCTTCCCCTGTGTCTGCAATAGAACCTGTCAGATTAATACTGACTCCCTGATTCATTGCAATCTTTTTTTGATACGCAACGCGACTCATCTGATAATAATGCATCGTATCATAGCTTTGCTTTTCCGGATGGGTATCCGTTGTCATATTTGCCCCATAGTTGGAAATATCCAGTTTATGATATCCGATACTGTCCGTAGTGGATACCGTACCAAGATTTTTCCAGTATATATAATTATCTGGTTTTATCTCTGTATAGTCCGCTGCATACATCCCCACTGGAGTAACCAATGTATGAAAAATCACCAGAAAGCATAGAAAGACGGCAAAAATATTTTTTTGTTTATATATCTTTTTTCGTTTCATACTCTGTCTCCTTTCTAATCTCCTGGGTTGATATCTGTCACATTAACATCAATGTAAATCGTGGTTCCATTTACGGAAAACTCTTCCACTTCACCGTTTGGCTTTGTTTTGTCATAATATACCGTATTGTAACTTTCTGAAACATTTCCTTTCATATCAGTGGCAACGGCTTTGTATCGGATTACACCTTCTGTGGCATTTACAAAGTTCAAGTTCTTTGATTTTGCTCCATTTAATCCGGCTGTCTTGACAACGGATATAAGTGTTCCATTGTCTGTAATCTGAAATATCTCCACACTTGAGAGTCCCGAACCTTTATCCCTTGCGCTGGCTTCCAATGTTACCTGCTGATTCGTCCATGTATCGATGCTGACGTTTAAGAAAACTTCTGGTGCAGTGGTATCTATCCAGTATGCATAGAGTGTGGTATTTGCTACATTTTTGTATACCACCTGTGGATTCATGAACTCATCATAATACAGAGTTCCCATACCACCCTTAGCTGTATAATAGCCTTTAAATGTAAAACCAGCCCTTATGGGTGCTTGTGCTTTCGGAATCCAATGGTTGTAAGTTGCTATTACATAGTCACTACCATAAGAACCTCCTTGTTTGTCAAAAGCGATCTCAAATGTCTTTTCCTGCCATCTTGCAAAGAGTGTAGTATCCTGTAGAAATGCGGTATTCTTGGCAAGAATATTTCCTACAGTATCAATCAACGGACCTCCACCTCCTGTTTTGTCTGCAAAATAACCTTGGAAATTGTAACCGGTTTTTGCTGGAAGAGATATCCTTGCAATCAAAGTCGAAAACAGGTTATTGGGGTAAAAACCCACTCCATATTTCTCATAAAAGAAAGATGTTCCTTCGAATTCTGCTCCCTGACTATCCAAAGTAATCTTATATACCTCCGGTTCCCATACCGCATATAGTTTTACTTCTCCACCATTTGTAGAAGTCAGGTTGGAAACTGTTGCACCGTTTACAAAATCCACAGTTCCGTTTTTCGTAAGCGACCAGCCTTTGAAAGTGTAGCCGGTGCGAGTAAAGGTGTTGTTTCGAAGTGGCACCGCTTTATCATAGGTTGTGTTCGTACCCGCCATGTTTCCGCTTCCTCCATTAGCATCGTAGGAAATGGTGTAGCTGTTTGGTTTCCAATTAGCGTAGAGAACAACACCTTTGTTCCCAAATCCTACCGCTGGAACAATTTCTCTCGGCATATACTTCCCACCGGAAGCAAATGTTGTACCATCACTCTTTTTCCATTCTTTTCCTGGTTCTAAATGATAACCAGTTTTGATTAACCCCATCCCATCCTTTCCTGTATCAACTAACGTGGCTTGCTGTAACACTCTGAAACTCTTTTTTTCCACGGTACCTGATTTAAATAACATATCGGATAATACGATGCCATTCTGCGTTATGCTTCCAGAGCTGTACCCTGTAGCCTGGGGCTTTGCTCCCTGGCCAATGTTGTACATGATGTCGAGTTTGGGATTATCTAAAGTACTTTTAATTTCCTTGTAACTTTTAAAATAATGACCCGAAAAAATACTCTTTAAGGAATTTAGGTCACTTCCATTTTTTAGGCGGTAAATGGTTCCCCATTTGGAAATCTCGCCATATCCATTCTCCACTATACCTCCATTTGGTGTGCCACCTTGCTTTGTAACCATAATAGCATCGATTTGTACTCGTATTTTAGAAGCATCTAGTACATGGTCCGCATTTGCTGAATCAACCGCTTGTGCAAGTCTATATAATTCCTTATCTTCTATCGCATACAAATCATACTGATAGCCACCAAAATTCACCTGATCCACCATAGTTACAGAGTCTCCAAACTTCTCTACCGCAAAGGATACCGAATACCCATTCCCGCTCAAAGTAATATCAAACCCAACTGTAGCATACTTCAAATTTGTACTAGAAGATGCAAGTTTTGAATAAGTGGCATAATAAACTGCCCCGTCCCGGGATTCCGAATGATAAGGTTCCCCATCCAATGCAGTACTATCATAAAACTCTTTTGCATTCGTATAACTTGTTGCTGCCTGATATGATTCATCCGAACCTATCAACGACCAGACACTTATGAATAAGAACAGCATAAAAACAATCCATTTCTTCTTTTTCATGCTTAAACTCTCCTTTCTTTTTCATTTTGCACATAAAAAGTGTACCGAAATTCGATACACTTGAATTTTTACATATTTATTTAACAAAAAAACGCACCAAAATTCGGTACGTTTTTTGAACTATATAGTATTATCAGAAAACAATTAAAAAGAGTTAATAATCCCAGTAACCTTCGTCATCTTCGGTAATTAATTCGTGCACATCTTTTGCAACATACATATACCAATCATTATCTTCATCTATCCAGCCTCCACTCATATTCGATGAACACAAACCTAAACTTGCAAGATACTCATCCAATATGTCAAAACCATCTTTTCCATCAATTCTATGGTCCCCACTTTTCATCAGAACACCATAGTTTCCTGTATCAAACTTAACTACATTTCCATAACCTGCGTCAATGGCTTTCTGTTCTGAAGGTGAAATATCATTCTCATCCTCCGTAGGCACCCAGGTACTTGTGTCCTGATTGTTTACTGGTTCCTTATCTGTTTCATTGTCCGTGCTGTTTCCAGTATTGCTACCATTTCCTGAATTTGAATCATTTCCGGTGTTTGCATTTCCACCATTATTGGTTGTACCTCCGTTGTTAGAAGTATTACCATTTCCGGTATTATTCGTGGTGCCGCTGTTGCTAGTGTTTCCACCATTATTCGAAGAACCACTATTACCAGTATTTTCACTACCAGTCTGCGTGCTTAATGTTGCATCTTCCTGTACGGTAATAAGAAATGTCGCTTTGCTTTCATTTCCAGCTCGATCCACGTAAGATACGTGCACAAGCCATTCATGCTTTGCCTCATCACGTAACTCCAGTTCACATACGATATCGTCAGCTTTGATTTTTCCGTCCACATTGTCGGTAATTTCATATTCAGACTTGTCTACGATTGGCTCTGCAGAAAGGTTTTCTTTGCTTACCTTTACAACCTTGTCGGCAGCTTCTTCAATTTTCGCCCCTGTCTTATCGAGGATAAGCACTACCTCTTCATACACTGCGTTTCCATGTGCGTCGATGATTTCCATAACTGCACGGTAGATACCTTCCTCGGTAGGAATCTCTTCACTACCTACAGCTTTCATCTCTTCCTCAGAGGCAACCGTGTTAATCTTGTCTGTAAGGCTTTTTAAGGCCTTTTCATCCATTAAGCCAAGGTTTCCACTACGTTCGAAACGAACGAGTTTTACGGTGCATTCTGACACGTCACGAATGCTTTCAAACATGCCTGTGAAATCTGCGTTGGCTGCATCATTGGTAAACACATATCTGTGTGCGAAGTCTGCTTTTGGAGCAGTGGTATCAGTTCTGGAACTCTCCGTACCTGCCTGGTTTTCTATATTTTTTCCGCCATCCACGACGAGTGCAATAATACTTATACTCAGGATGACTACGAGGACAACCGCCGTGATTATAGCGGTTTTGTTCATTTTCTTTAGGTCCATTTTGTTCCTCCACGTTCTAATTTACTTGCATTTTACGGGAATCACTTACTGTTTTATCTTATCATATAAAAATTCCCTTGTATATCATCTTTCGTACCTTTTTATTCATTTGTCAATGTGCTTTTAGATCTTATTCCATTTCCGTTTCTTCATACTCTTCCAACAAAGCTGTTCTCACACTTGAAACGCTTCCCTGTGTCCCAATCGGATGGTTCCAGGTTAACACTGCTTCCACCGAAAGTAATCCTTTTTCCATATCTGTTTCCAGAAATGTCACTGTGAGGTCTGAGGCAGAGTTTATCTGCACTGCCAGCAATTGTAAGAAGGCTGCTTTCCACGCCTCTTCCGACTCTGGTCTCCCCTCTTCATACAGGAGGCATGTCATGGCTTCCTCCATAGAAGATTTTAAGCCATTATCCAGTTCCATCTGTCTTATGCTTCTTCCATGAATGGTAAATCCAATCAGGATAATTAAAATCCCGATAACCGCTGCAAAAAATGCAATCAGCATGTTTTTCATATTCTCCTCCTAACTGATTTCCACCGGCAGTGAAAACACATAGGTTTCCTCTCCGCCATCTGTCCCATAAATTTTTACATATACGGTATAGATACCACTTTTGAAACAGTATAGGATATCCTGCTCCTTTTCATACACAAATGCTGCAGGAATTTCCTCCATCTCCGCGATATCTTCTGCTGTCCAAAATAACAGGACTGAATTGTCCGCCGTGTTCTTTATATCCATAAGATAAATAGCAAAGCCGTCCTCTGTACTTCCCTTCACAATAGTTCCATCCTCCAGTATTACATCAAACATACTTTTCAGTGTGATGTAAGTACCAGCCGTCTGTGTTCCACCTGTATATGCTATTACTGGCACGTAACCGGATACAGAATCGCCCACATACGAAAGAGCGTTATTTTTTACCACTCCCGTGTCAAACGCTGGAGCGAATATTTCTCCAGCTCCTTCAAATACACTTTTCTTTCCGCGCAGCCCGTCTGAAAAGAACATCCATATCACGAAGGAAACGCAGGACAGCATAATTACTAACGGATAAAACTGCTTTACTATATTTTTTATTAATTCCATACGATAATCCTCTTAATCCAATCCCTTTTCTTATATCGTGCCTGCCAGGAGCTCTAAAAGACTCTTAAACAATGCAAATGTCCCGCCAAAGAACAGCCCCCACATAAGCCCGATTCCAGCTGAGGTTCCGATGCCTTCCTCCGCCACATCTATCAGGATTGATTCAATCATTTCGTTTAATTCATCCATCTACTACCTCTTAAAAACTGACTGCCATAAGAAGCCTGAAAAAGAAGAGAAAAATTCCTCCGTAAACCACACCCCACAGAGCATACATCATCAGCTCCTTGATTGCCTTAATAATTGTTTCCATTCTTTTGCTCCTTATGTCACTAAATAATCTTTGTCTGTATTTTCTGCTGCTTTAATCCGAACAGCTCTATTTCAAAATAATAGCTAAGCTTTATTTCTGCGTAATATTTTACTCCTGCCTTGGTGGCTTTCAGCACATCCACTTCCAAGGTATATCCATTTGTCTCAGCTTCCTGTATACATTTCTCAATGACGTCTTCATTATAGTTGCTTTCCACGATGACCTTAGAAACGGATTCCATGTAATTTTCTGCTGCCACAGCTCGAGAAAAACCAGCCGTAACACCTACACCGCTACCGACGATAATAACTGCAGCCAGCACGCCCACAAAAGCCTTAAATACAATATCCAAATGCATCTTTTATCCTCCTTTATCTTCCAATCAGATCCACAATTCCATTGATGGAAGTCATGATTGCAATGACCAAATAACCCATACAACCAAAGCCTGCACAAAGAAATGGAATCCATGTAAAAGACTTCATACTATCTTTCAATAACATACTGTCTCGTTCCGATTTCTCCAGATTTTTGATATTCTTTTCAATAACCACATCCATTACCTCACTGTCACGGTTTGCACCGACAGCAAGTGAATACAGCTTGTGCATGATCTCATTTATCTGTGGATTACTAAAATCACAAAGGAATGACATGTATGCGTCCGGATCATGTGGTTTCATGGAAAGCATTGTCGTGATGCGTGTAAGTTCTCCTTTTAAAACAGGCGGTGCTGTTTCGATTGATTTTTCTATCGCGCCTTCTACACTTTCCCTCTGAAGCAGCAGCATGACATCAAAAAGCCATTTCGGAAATGCCTTTGCAATCTCGGATCGCATCGTGCGTACTGTACTTATATGAATCAATACATGTACGTTAAAACCTGCGAAAATAAGGCATACAGAAATTGCAAGTGTAATCCAGGCAGGCTTGATATATAAAAATAAAATGGATACCACAATGCCGAGCACGGCAATGGCACGATATTTTCTTCTTTCTCTTTTCGCATCATAATTTTCCAAATATGCAAAGTATGCCTCCACCTGTTCCATACTCATTTCAACTGGATGCGTAAGTAGGCTTTTCGTCAACCTCTTATCCATAAATACAAAGTATACGCCTAAACCCAACAATAAGGCTGTGCTTATCACCTGTGTCGCGGACAACTTCACAATATCCAGACCAGAACCTCTCATGATATGAAGCATGATTACACAAACAAGAAGGAAAAATGCATAAATAATAGCCCCAATATTTCTTTCGACGATTCTCTTTATGCGAATACTTTCCACAACACCCTGCCATGCCGTACGCATGCTCTCTAAGATTTTAAATTCTTTCTGACACTCCCCACCTATTTCTTCCGCATTTAAAAAGAAGGCATGCAGATTTCTTAATTTCTCACAATCATAACGAGACTCTATATGGCTAAGCGCCTCCATTTCTGCTCTTTTGATGTTCCATTTTCCTGCATCAAACATCTCAAATACTTCGTTCAATGTGTCATGCATCAACCCTCCAGAAAAACAGCTTGCGGTTTCTTCTAACGATTGAATGACATCTTTCGTGTAAATAAAAGATTGTGCCATCTGACTCATATAAGCATTGATATCATGAAAACGATTGGTTTCATATTGAAACATCTCTTGGTTTCGCAATAGCTTAGAAACGCAAAATAAATATGCAGCGGCTACTACAAACAGTGATACAGGATTTAACTCGAAAAGAAATCCAAATACCAATGCCGTGAGGAGTGATATTCCGTAATATTTTTTCTTCACTACATTTCACCTCCTAGATTCGCAAACATATCTGCCCCCAGCTCCGCTTCTATTTTGTTCCTTATTTTGGGTGGAATCCTATCCTTATAAATTTTCCCATTTTCCACTACTAAAATTGCATTATTTCGTTCTTCTTCTCTTCTGAAAAAACACACCTGATCAATATAGCGACGAATTTTTCCTTCTGCATTTGCTCGCAATTTCAATAATACACTTACATTTACATAACTATGGAGGGAATTTCGTATTCGCTCTGCATCCTGTCCCCCGTGAAGCATGTTTACTCCACGGTCCGGAAACATTCTGGCATCGTTCGTATGTGTCGTAGTCATAATCGGAATACCATTCGACACACATTCCAGAAAAGCATTCATATCATTTTCCCCTCTAATTTCTCCCATTAGAATTCTTCTAGCATTCATTCGAAGTGCAGTCTCCATCGGCGTTCTATAATTTCCGTCTGTAACCTTAAGTTCTGCACAAGATGCTTGCTGATTTACAAGCGGATAATGAATCTCTGCAACATCTTCAATCGTTATTACTTTTTCATGCTTAGGGATAACTGATGCAAACAGTTTTAATCCTTCTGTTTTTCCTGCTGCTGGAAGTCCGCAAAAAACGATGCTTTCATGGCTGCGAACACAATTTTCCAGCATATTCATGGTATCTTCCTCACAATAGTCGTTTTCCAATGCCAGACTTCTATTGATGCGTAAGCCGCCATGGGACTTACGAATGTTAACATTCGTAAGTCCACTTTTAGACTGACTCTTATGCAGGCATGTAATACGAAGTGTCTCCGTATCCGCCATCGCCGTGTGCTCACTAGGATTAAAATTACAGTTCACACTTTTCCCCACTAAAGCAGAAAAATTCTCCCAATAACTTTCACTAAGTAATGGATTTTTCACTTGTTTCGGAATTACCGACACCTTGGATTGCCAGATGTTTCCACAATTGAAATCTAAATCTGTCACATCCTCATCCTCTAAATATTTCCATATCTCCGGAAATGTTTTTTGGATATCTTCATCCTTTAATTTTAAAGTGCTCAACGTTTCTCTCCTTCTTACGTCCTATGTTGTCACACCTAGTAACCCACTGATTTCCGCCATAATCTGATCTAATACAGCATTTAAGGACGTGTCAAAAAATCCCCCTGCTGTTACAAGTGGTGTTACGATTGCATAGATTCCTGCACAAATTGCAAGAGCTAATAGGATTCCATAAAAAATTTTTACGAATCCACTTCCGATTTCTGAACTTTCATTTGGCATAATAAATTCTCCTTATGTATTTTTTGTTGGAACACCTTCATGATACATAGGGTCAATATGCCTTTCTAATTTGGAAAAACGCTGACGAACTGTCAGCAAAAGAAAAAAGATAATTGTTATTATAGCTTTAAAACTTATCTTGTAAAGAGAAAATCAAAAAACCGACATATTTTTGGCAAACCTGCAAAAAATACATCGGTCATTTTTTTATAATAGTACTAATTTTTTATTCAAAATCTAAATATCTTTCTGAAGATGTTCATGAATACGATTGCTCAGCTCATTTGCGATACGATCATTTTCTTCGTTGCTTTCACGAATCTCTTCTACATGCTCTGTAATGAGTAATACACTGTTCGTAAACTCACCTACTGCATTTGCAGATTCATTGGCTGCAGTACGAATGGACTCAATCGTTTTAGTCGCTTCATCCAGCTGGGTCGCTAAAGATTCCGCAATATATGCAAAATCCTGCATCTTGTCAAACATGATTTTGGAATCGCCCTGGTACTTATGTCCTACTTCTACCAGCTCTGTGTAGCTGCCAACCGTCTTGTCCTTCATAAATTCCACAACCTTATTGGCTTCTTCTGCCAACTGACTTACTGCATTAAGTACTGTCTTTGAAATTTCACTAATTTCACTTGCGGTGGCACTAGTCATAACAGACAGTTTATTGATTTCGTCTGCAACAATTGCAAAACCTCTTCCTGCCTCTCCTGCATGAGCAGCTTCAATAGAAGCATTCAACGCTAAGAGGTTGGTCTGATCTGCAATTTCCATGATATCCCTCGTCAAATCCAAAATACGCTCTGCTTTTTTGGACTCCTCTATCTTCTCACGCATAGAAGCTTCTACAGCTTCTGCCATTGCCTGTACTTCACGACGCTGCGTTTCGGAACGAGTCATAATATCATAAGCGGTATTATTGCTTTCCTGTGCATAGTCCTTACCATCCTGAGCTTCTTCACTCATCTGTGTAAAAGACTCGTCCATCTCTTCCATAGAATCTGTGATCTCTGTGATATTCGAAGACATTTCTTCCAAAGAAGCCGTAAATTCTTCCATAACACTGGACATATTGGTAGTTTCCCCAGCTACCATATCAATGCGTTCTGCTACTTCATCGATAGAATGTGCGAGACTATCTGCACTGGTCTGGACATCCGCAAATACTTCCTTTACCTTTTCTCGTTCTGCCTGCATTGCTGCATCTTTTCTCTTGTTAAACAAATTCATAAAAACCCACCTTTTGTATAAAAACAATACCTAGGCTTATTATAACAAAGGAGTTTTTCTGCGTAAAGATTTTTTATGCAATCAAATGCAATTCCTTTAAATATTCTTCCAAAATTTCAGCCGCACTACCGATTTTTTCCGCACACGGACGTTTTTTATAATATTCTTCCGTACGTTTTTCAGGTGTCGCATCTTCTTTTTTCACATTCAGTCCTAACAATTCGCGGCAAATAATAGATCCATTGGCCTCCTCATATCTACGAGCAAGTTCCTGAATGTGTTCATAAAGTTCCCTCTTCCCATCAAAATCGCCTGGCTCATGATAACCCTTGATGAAACCTAAAACCATAAACATACCTGATACACTTCCACACACCTCACGGAGTCTGCCCATACCTCCACCAAATGGTGAAGCTATTTTAAGTGCTGTATCCACATCAATAGTAAGCATATCTTCAAATGCCAGCATCATACACTGGGCACAGTTGTAACCGTCTAAAAAGCTTTGCATTGCTTTTTCTTTTCGTGTCATATTGAATCACCTCATTGATTTGTATATTTCTCATTAAACCGCAAACGGGTGATTTTTTCAATACAAAAACACCGACTTTAGTTTTGTACTTGATGTTTCTGAAAGCCTCGATATGCAAATATACTAAAAAAAACGCTACTTATGCAAAACAGTGTAATACTAACAAATGTAATTGAAAATGTCATATTCCCAATCTGTACTGGAAAATAGTTTGAAAACAAAGTACGCACACCCATGATTGCTCCTGGGAACAATCGCAAAATATTTGGAACAACACCCTCATTCTGCCCTAAGCTTTTAAATGCCAAAATTGGTATATAAATGACTGCCAAACTAATCATAGATGCAGGCAATGCACTCCTACATTTCGAAGAAACCAAAAGTACGAAACCACCAAAACCGATACATCCCAAAAGCGAACATACAAACAGCACAATCATATACTGCCATACTCTAAAATTAAATGGAGAAGAGAAATAATTATATACGTAATCTGCCGTAAATACGAAACTGGCATTTCCATCTCCTGTCCCAAAAGCACAAAGTGAAATTACTCCGAACACTCCTACCACAAAGCAATATACCGCCAAAATAACCACCGCTGCGGCAATAAATTTTCCAATAATTAATGTCCTTTTTCCATGCTTCGAAGATAATAGCAAGCCGTCCATTTTGTTACTATACTCAGACGCAAACACTGGTGCAATCAAAAGTGCAATGACAAAGCCTAAAATGAACGGAAGATAATTAGCAATAAACTCTTCCATAAATCCATAAAACACTGTGTTACCAATTACCAACGTTTCTGCCTCAAACCCTATTTCTGCAAGATTTGCTTTTCGCACCTCATCGCATCTTCTCAACCAATTCGCATACTCTGATATTCTAGCATCATCACTTGCTACATCTGCTTCAATCTGAGGATTATTCTCTACGGAACCTCTGTAATGAGTCAGCATTTCTCCTGCACCTTTCCAATCACCCATCGTACAAATAATCGCAAAGCTCCCTACACAAAGCAGAAACAGAACCATACTAAGTACAATTATTTTTTGAATATTTACTAACTTTTTTAATTCAAAGAATATAATTTCTTTCATTACGCTTCCTCCCCAAAACAGTATAGATAAGCATCTTCCAAATTCGGTGGCACCTGCTGTGCAGAGTCGAATGGACATGTTTCTGCCACCATTCGAAGTTCTACGTTCTCGCCATCTAATTTAATATTTACAACAATACCTCTATCCTTTACCCTATTTACCTCTGCTTGGGACACATAACCGCTCCATACTTTTCCTTCTGCAAGAGATGCAATCTCTTCGGTGGTTCCAGTTTTAATTAACTGCCCCTCTTTCATAAGCAGAATCTCATTTGCAATACTTTCCACATCCGATACGATATGCGTCGAAAGAATGACAATTCGCTCGGCGGAGATTTCGCTGATTAGATTACGAAATCGAATTCGTTCCTTTGGATCTAGTCCAGATGTTGGTTCATCCAAAATCAAAATCATCGGATTATTTAAAAGAGCCTGTGCAATACCGAGTCGTCTTACCATACCGCCAGAAAATGTCTTCACCTTTTGTTTTGCCTGACCTGCCAAGCCTACAATTTGTAATAACTCTTTCGTCTTTTCCTTTGCCGCACTTTTTTCCAATCCCTTTATAGCAGCCATGTAAAGCATAAAATCCTCTGCTGTAAAATCCGGATAAAACCCAAAATTTTGTGGAAGATATCCCAATAAATCTCTATATTCTTCGCCTAAATCATAAATGGATTTTCCATTATACGTGATGTCTCCAGCAGTTGGCTGTAATAAATCTGCAAGCATACGAAGCAACGTGGTTTTACCTGCACCGTTGGCTCCCAGCAACCCATATACTCCACTTTTTAATATTGCAGAAAGACGCTCTACTGCTATTTTCTTTCCATATTGCTTTGTTAAGCGATCCAGCTTAAGCTCCATTTTTCTTCCTCCCTTTCAAAAGATATATTTTTGATATATCCATATATCGCCATCATGCTAATCCCTATGGATGCCACTGTTAAAAAAAATAATGCCAACGTATTTATTGCCTGCATCCAAAAAATAGCCTTTTCCCATGACAGAAAAATCAACATCAGCCCCGTCCAACCTGCCACAGAAAAAACGCCCGACTTTATGGATGATTTTCCAAACCATAGAAAACAAATAGCTGCCATCTCAAAGGATATAAGGGAAAACAACAAGACATTCAAAGAAAAACTCTTCCAACTTACACTGCTGAATAACCAAACTCCAAAAATAATTAGAATAGCCAGTGCTTGATTTATTATGGTTCGGACAGCTATTATTTTTGCCAAACTAAACTTTGATGCAGTTTCTAATTCCAACATTCCGTTTTGCTTACTTTTTACAATGGAAAGCATAATTGGTACAACCAAAAATGGAGCTACCCCAACAATAATTCCAAAAAGATAATCTGTTTTTGAGAAAAATCTTAAAAAATGTAATAATACGATTGCACTAAAAGAAAAAAACAAAGATAACGCAATTTCTCCCCTCATAAATTTCAGCTGCGTTTCTATCAAAAACCATAGTTTCTCATCACGTCTTACTCTTTCTGTTTGCACCGCTTGCTTTGCCTGTTTTATACATTCTACAATCTGGCTTTCATTTGGGTGTACAATTTCATATGTATTTAAAAGTTGTACGAGACTTTTATTATTCTTCATACTCCACCTCCAAAATCTTCTTTAACTCCATCATTCCTCTTCTATAACGGGTTTTTACCGTAGACAAATTACTCTCTGTAATTCGAGCAATATCCAAAAATGAAAGCTCATGATAAAACCTTAGAATAATTACCTCTCGTTGCTGTCCCGAAAGTGTTTGTAATGCTGCTTTTACCCGTTTCTGGTCTTCCTTTTGCTCTGTAACTTCCCAGGGGGTCGGATTTGAATCCTGCAGTTCCTCTACGACATCAAGAGAATGCATTGGCTTATTTTTTCGAAATACATCATTCGAAGCATTTGTTGCTAATTTAAAGAGATAGTTTTTTAATTTTCCCCGCTCTTGGTAGGTATGTAAATTGGTGAAGAATTTTATAAAAACCTCTTGGGTAACATCTTGTGCCTCAATCTCACTGCCTAGCTTTCTACATAGATAACTATAGATTTCTGTATAATAAGTAGATACGATATGTTCTATCAGTTCAGTTTCACCATTCTTTATCTTTTGTATGATATCTTTTTCCCGCAAATTCTCACCACCTTCATATATATAAACGCCCAATCTCTATAAAAAGTTTCATCTTTCATAAAAAAAATGGGCATGAAATTTTCATGCCCACTCTAGCTCTTTTACAATATTAATTCAATTTAAATCGATTTACTTCAGTATCCAATCCATTGGCGATATCAAGGTTTGAATTTGCTTCAAGTCCGATGTCATCCACACTAGTAGTAATATTTACCGTTGCTTCAGATACACTTGTAATACCTCTTGCACTTTCTTCAATCGCAATGTTTACTGCGTTTACAGAATCGCGAATAGATTCTACATTTACCTTTAGGTTTTCGCTGGAAGATGCAAATTCTGTCATCATCTGATTCATATTGCCAACATCATTCTGGTAATCCTTGCTGGTTACAAGAAGTTTTTCGTAGCCTGTCATAGCTGTCTCATCCATGAACAGAATCATCTTTTCTGCTTCTGCTGCAAGTTCGTTTACGGCATCAATTACCTGTTTACTTACTACCTGGATTTCTGCAGCTGCTTCTGCTGAGTTAGTAGCAAGCTTACCGATTTCGTCAGCTACTACCGCAAATCCACGACCTGCCTCACCTGCTCTTGCCGCTTCAATGGAAGCATTGAGAGAAAGTAAATTGGTCTGGCTTGTGATGCTGATAATATTATCTGTCAAAGCACTGATTGTCTCTACTGCTTTGGACTTCTCAATTTTTTCATTTACTGCAGATGACATTTCCTCTGCAAGACGTTTCGCTTCTTCCTGTTCTGCAATGGCATTCTGGTATACCGCTGCCGCTTTGGTCATAATTTCATCGGATGAATCTTTTCCATCTTCCGCACGACCATTGATTGTTTCGATTTCATTAGAAATATCCATGATTGACTCATTGATTTCTGCGAGAGCGGCACTCGTTTCTTCCATACCTGCACTCATTTCTTCCATAGTAGCCGATACATCCGTAATGCTTTCCTGTGCAGCTGTTAAGTTAGATACTACCAGCTTAGAAGAGCTATTCAACTGTGTAGAGCCACCCGCAATATTAATCATGATTCCACGAATATACTCCAGCATTGCATTTACATTATTCGCAATCAGCTCTAATTCGTCACCTGATTTGATTTCCAATTTCTGCGTCAAATCACCTTCATTGTTTACCAAATCATATAATTTTGCATTTACACCAGTAAGGCCCTTCATAATGCTACGAATGATAAGTACTACTATTACCATACTCACAGCAATACCTTCCAGGGTAAGCATAATGGTTTTATTCTGACTATCTTCCAATTCTGCTACAATCGTACTCGCATCATAATCACAGCCCAAAACTGCTACAACAGTACCATCCTCTGCGGTAATAGGAACATATGTGGTCAGAAGTGCTTCTCCATCAGAATTGTCAATTTCATCCTCTACGTATTCCTTACCATTGAAAACAGTAGATAATTCGGAAAGGCCAACTTCAAACTCTTCCCCAATGGCACAAGCATTCTCCGAAGTGTCTGCATCTACGCCATAGTAGACCTTGTTGCCATCCGTATAAAGAGTGTAAATATATAATACATTTCCACGTTCCTGAACCTCAATCAGAATTTCCTGCTGAGATTTATAAAGATCAGTATCTTCCATACCCGGTTCTGTAATCTGGGCAACCACCTCTGCATCGAGACTTGTCTCTGCAAGTTTACCTACGGTCAATGCCTGGGTCTGTCCCATTGCAATCATCTCTTCTTGCAAGGTATTATAAGAAAACATTCCTAATAATACACACAATGCTAAAATAACCACATTAACTGGCACTAAAAGTTTCCACCAAATGCTAATTTTGCGAACCTTTTGCTTGAATTTCTTTTGTGTATCGTTTGACTTTTTAATTCCCATGATATAACCTCTTTTCTTACGTAAAAGTCATTCCACTACATATAGTATTATATTAGCAGAAAGTTATTATTTTCACAATAGGTTGTATATATTTTTATTATTTACACTATAAAATTTTACCATGTTATAACTGTTTTCTAAGGGTTAGCAAAACCTTCTTCTCCAATCGGGAAATCGCCACCTGATTCATCCCTAAAACCTTCGCACTTTCGCTCTGCGTTTTTCCTTCCATATATCGAAGTTCTATCAGCTTTCTTTCCTTCTCCTCCAGACCGTCCAGCATTTGTACGACAGTAATACGATTAATTAATTCTGTTTCACTTTTCTTCGCGTCTTCTAATTGATCTGCCAAGGTCATTGGATTTCCATCACTCCCATTTCCAATTGGTTGGTAAATAGACTCCACATCAGCTGTTGCCTCCATCGCCATCAAAACTTCATCCATCGTCAAATCCGTTGCAACTGCTAATTCTTCTAGTGTGGGGGCGCAGTTATCCATCTTTTTCATCTCTTCCTTCACTATCGCAATTTTTCTGGCATTATCTTTGATTTGTCTGCTAATATGGATTATCCCATCATCTCGTAGAAACCTACGTATCTCTCCAATTATCATGGGAACTGCATAAGTTGAAAAAGACAACTCTCTGCTCAAATCAAATTTATCAATTGCTTTTAACAATCCAATTACACCTATTTGAAACAAATCCTCCTGCTCGTATCCACGATTGGAAAATCGTTTCAAAACCATATAAATCAGACCTGTATTCGCAATTACCAGGGCATCCCGCTCTCCTTTATCTCCTGCTTGTGCTTTTCGAATGGAGCATCTCCAACTGTCCTCCTTGGTAGAGAAATTACTGCTCACACTCCTCCTCTTTGCCTTCTGCTTTTATGTACTTTGTCATCGTTACTTGTGTTCCTACTCCTACCTTGGAACAAACTTCCACCTCATCCATAAAGGTTTCCATAAATGCAAATCCCATTCCTGACCGCTCTTTCTCCGGCATTGTCGTAAAAAACGGCTGACGTGCCTCTTCTACATCATTGATACCGACACCTTGGTCTTTGATAATAACCGTTAGCTTCTGTCCCTCCTGAATACAGGTCATTTCAACCTGATGATTCGTTTTTTCATCTTCCTGTGACGATTCTGTTTCCCCACATACGAAATCATCACTCACTCCATATCCATGAATGATAGCATTGGTTACTGCTTCGGAAACTGCAGTTTTCACATCCTGTAATTCATCCATAGTCGGATTCATATCCATCATAAAACCCATGACTACCATTCTTGCAAAACCTTCATTCATTGAACGTGCATCAAACGATACCTTTGCGTGGTTTTTTAATCTATTTTTTCTTTCCATGATGCTTAATCCTCCTTCACTTCTACAATTCTTTGTAAGCCAGCAGCCTGAAATATCATTCCAACACGCCTGCTTAAATGCGATGCAGATATTCTTCCACCCCGAAACTGCATGGTCTTACTTCTCCCTATAATCACCCCTATTCCAGAACTATCCATAAACTCCGTCTTTTCAAAATCCAGTTCTAGTTCCTTCAGTGCAAATGTTTCAACCAACATATCTAATTCTCTGCACAATTGTTGGGCTACATGATGATCCAACTCTTTTGGCATCTGATAAATAAGAGCCTGTCCTCTTACTTCATACTTTTTCTCATATTGCTTTTCCATACAACCTCCTGAACCTTTACCTTATCTATTTACAAATAAAAAAGACACAAGATAATTCTTGTGTCTTTCGTAAATCACTCTTTAATTTCCATTCATATAATTCATGGAAGTATTTGCCTGCTGTGTACCTGGATAATTATCAATTACATATTGATAATAAGGTTTTGCCGCTTCCATGTTTCCACTCTTACGGTAGCATTGTGCTAAATAATAGGCCGCACTACCATCCTTATAAGACATATCATGGGTTACCACAGGAAGAAACGAATTGATTGCCTCAGCGAAATTTTCCGCATTATAACTATTATATCCTGCATTATATAAAGCTTCATAATAAGTTCTAGAAACAGTTGGCCAAATGCTATTGTAAAGTTCTAACGCCGATGTCGACAACTGTGCCGCATCCACCTTTTCCAAACTTGCCCCTGCCGTCAAATAGTCATTTGCAATATAAGCAACATATCCTGATAGCAACGCGTCATATGAGGCAGTCTGTTCTGGCATAGCCTCTGCCTGACCCTGCATGGTTGCAATCTGCGCTTCCAATTCTGCGATTTTTTGCGTTTGCTCCTGAATCTGCTGGGCATTGGAACTTAAGGTATCATTTACCTGTACCATTTGATCTTTCATATCCTGTTTTGCTTTATTTTCCACTCCAGGAATTACCAAAAATCCAATTCCCAAAGCTCCAATAATTAGACCAATTAACAGATATCCTAACGTCGAACCAAAGGAATAATCCTGGAAACGACTAGGCATAATAATCGTTTCATTACCACTTTGGTAGGAAATCAGGTCTTCTTCTTTTTTCTTTCGAAGACTTCCTTTTTCACGAAGCTTTGCATTTACTTCCTTCAAATAACGAAGCGTAATCGTATTATTAGCATCAATTTTACCAGCACTACGCAAGGTTTTCTTCGCTTGTTCTAACTTATCTTCCTGCAGATATAAGAGAGCAAGCAACTGATGTCCTCTTACTAATTTCGGATTCAAAGATAATACTTTTTTCAACTGGATAATTGCCAAATCTCTGCTATCCTGTTTGCAATATAACAACGCCTGATTATATTTTTTAATGGTTTGATTGATCGCATCTAACTGGGCACGATTCTCACGCAGTTCCTCTAAATAGCGACCCGCTATATTATCATCCTGCTGATAACTCTTGCTGATAACCCATTCACTGAGTGCATCTACAACTTCGCCCATTTCATAATAAACCAAACCTAACAAGTTTCTAGCATCTATATTATATTTATTAAATTTCAAACTCTTTTTTAAACTAATAATGGCACCAGACAGGTTGCGCACTTCTGCTTTCTGTAATCCATCATTGTAATACAGATTAGACATACGTTTAATCTTGAGAAAAACACCCAAATCTGCACCACACACTGGACACGTTGCAGCATTCCCTGCCTCGTGATTACATCTATAACAAATCATGAAATACCTCGATTCTAAAACTGGTTACCAGATTTCAGGTCACGAATCATCTCTGTAATAATATCCGTAACATCTGTCAAATCACGATTATAAATAGTCGCTTCCGCTTCTTCTACTTCCAAAGAAGGCTGGAAATTCTTTAATTCCTCTTCAAAATTAATCATCTATCAATTCCTCACTATAACACTACACAAGTTCATCTTTCATGGAGAACATAACTACTCTGCCCTCTCGTTCAAAAAAGGCTACCGATGTCTGCTGTTCCTTCACTTGATGGAGAGCATCATTAATACCAATAACAACGCCTGTATATACATCCTGAATCACATTTATAGATGCTCCATGTGCACTTTCTACTACCGCATTCATTTCATTGAGCTGCTGTGTATGTGAAGCCAATTCTGCCTGCTTCACAATCTTGGTACGAAGCAGAGAAGCCTTTCTTGGATCGTTCGGTGCAATATCTGCACCTGCTCGAATGGCATCGTCCAACTGCTTAATTCCAATTCCGATTTTTTCAATCATATCCTGTGCTTCTATAATACAGTTTTCATGGTAAGAAATCTGTTTCTTTACCTCCATATTGACGCCTGCATAAATCTCTGTTTTTACACCATATTCATTTCCAAAGTTAAATGCCTCTACTCCTGTAGCCGCATGAACTGTTCCACCTACGATACTTGCATGTTTTCCTTTTAAAAACACCTTATCATAGGAGGTGATATTACAATTGATTAAAGAATCCGTAGTAACAGAACCATGCGCTTTTACCTTCGCATACTCAATAAATTTCGCAAACAGATTTCCCTTTGTAATAACGGTACCTCTGCCCGAACCCAACATACCACCACGGATAATAACATCTTTGTTTGCATCAAGCAAAGCACCTTCCACTGTTCCATCAATTGTAATAGAACCTGTTGCACGAATTACGGCACCAGTAGGAACATTTCCATGAATAATAACATCTCCACGGAAATCAATGTTACCCGTTTTCAAACCAACATCACCATGTACTTCATGAACATCCGAAATCAAAATACGATTATTTTGCATCTCGATTTTCCCATTCATTGTCGAAGTGTAGATCTTATTATCTGCAGATCTGTCAAAGCCCTTACCTGTAAGCGGTGGAAGTGGTCTTCCTCGTTTCGCAATCAGGAGTTTGCCTTTCACCGTCATTCCATTCGAACCATCCACTGGATCATGATAGGTTGCAATAACCTGTCCTTCTTCCACCAATTCTACAGAATGGATACTCCAGTAATCCACGGTTCCGTCCTCACGACGGCTAGGTACTTTGTTGAAATTGGTATCAAAATTAAAATCAAAGTACGCATCAACGCCATTTACGGCGTCGATGCCCTTTGCTATCAAACATTCACGATCAAAATATCGCTCATTAATCATGGCAGAGATTTTGGTCTCGTTAATACCTATTTTGACGCCTGCCGCATGAATTTTATCCATGATATCATTGAACTCATACTCTTCGTCCGGTGTCAAAGGGGAAGGAAGCAGCAAATAGGCTTCCATCTCATCATATGAAATTCTAATCTTTGGTTCCCTCTTTAATTCGATTTCCATTCTCTCTCCATAATTATGCTATATATAGTAAAATTAACCCACAAGGGGATAAACTCACACTAGGTTCGAAACCACCTCACCAAGTGTTCGTATTATAGCATTATAAACTACATCTGTGCAAGACGTTCTTCTACCTGTGCCATCATTTGTTCATATTTTGCAAGCTTATCTTTTTCTTCCTGAACCTTTTCTGGTTTTGCATTGTTTAAGAAACGTTCGTTAGAAAGCATTCCTTTCGAACGAGCAAGCTCTTTTTCCAATTTTTCTTTCTCTTTCATGAGACGTTCTTTTTCTTTTTCAAAGTCCACAAGGTCTTCCAATGGAAGATAAATAACTGCTCCTGGAATCACTACAGATACTGCATTGTCTGAAATGCCAGCTTTATCAGCCTGTACTGCGATTTCATTTGTAAAGGCAAGATTTACATATACTTCTTTGTTCGCATCGAAAGTCGCACGTAAAGCTTCATCCTCTGATACGATGTAAATCTTTGCTTTTCTTGAAGGTGGAACATCCATTTCGGTACGAACATTACGTACGCCTTTTACAAGGTCTTTGCAATGTTCAATCGCTGCTTCTTCTACTGGGAAGTTCCATTCCTCTTTATATTCTGGCCAATTTGCCAACATAATAGTTTCTTCTTCTGGATGAAGTGTACAGAAGATTTCTTCTGTAATAAATGGCATATATGGATGAAGCAGTCTTAAAGATTCTGTAAGTACTGTCTTCAATGTCCAAAGTGCTGCATTTGCAGATGCCTTATCTTCTTCCTTCTTGTAAGTACGAACTTTAGCAATTTCAATATACCAGTCACAGAATTCATCCCAGATGAAATCATAAACCTTCTGTACTGCGATACCAAGTTCATATTTATCCATATTTTCGGTAACATCTTTTGCTAAAGTATTTACTTTAGAAAGAATCCACTTATCTGCTGCATGAAGCTCATCCAAAGAAGGTTCTGTGATTTCCATACCTTCTAAGTTCATCATAATGAAACGAGATGCATTCCAAACCTTGTTTGCAAAGTTACGAGAAGCTTCTACTCTTTCCCAATAGAAACGCATGTCATTACCAGGTGCATTACCTGTGATAAGTGTAAGACGAAGTGCGTCTGCACCATACTTATCGATAACTTCAAGTGGGTCAATACCATTACCAAGGGATTTACTCATCTTGCGTCCCTGTGAGTCACGAACCAAACCGTGGAATAATACCGTGTGGAATGGAGCCTTGCCCATCTGTTCGTAACCAGAGAATATCATACGAATTACCCAGAAGAAAATAATGTCGTAACCTGTAACTAACACATCATTTGGATAGAAATAATCTAAATCTTCTGTCTTTTCTGGCCAGCCTAATGTTGAGAATGGCCAAAGTGCAGATGAGAACCATGTATCAAGTGTATCTGGATCCTGATCCATGCCTGCGTGTCCACACTTAGGACAAGTGCCTGGGTTTTCATGAGCCACTACCATTTCACCACATTCTGGACAGTAGTAAGCTGGGATACGATGTCCCCACCAAAGCTGACGAGAAATACACCAGTCACGAATATTGTCTGTCCAGTTGAAGTATGTTTTATCCATACGTTTTGGAAGGAGTTCGATTTCTCCATTCTTTACACCTTCAACTGCTGGTTTAATCGTTTCATCCATTTTTACGAACCACTGCTGTTTAATCATTGGTTCTACAGTAGTACCACATCTATCGTGTGTACCAACATTGTGAGAATGTGGTTCTACTTTTACAAGAAGCCCCATTTCTTCTAAGTCAGCCACAAGTGCTTTACGGCATTCGTAACGATCCATACCAACGTATTTTCCTGCAAGAGAATTCATAGTAGCATCATCATTGATAACTACGATTTCTTCTAAGCCATGACGTTTTCCAATTTCAAAGTCGTTAGGGTCATGGGCAGGTGTAATCTTAACGCAACCTGTACCGAATTCTTTATCAACATAAGAATCGGCAATAACAGGAATTTCGCGACCTGTTGTTGGAAGAACAAGATTCTTTCCGATGATATCTTTGTATCTGTCATCCTCTGGATTTACAGCTACTGCTGTATCACCAAATAAAGTTTCTGGACGTGTAGTTGCAATTTCTACGAAACGGCCTTCTTCACCAACTACTGGATAGTTGATATGCCAGAAGAATCCGTCCTGTTCTTCATGCTCTACTTCTGCATCTGAAATAGAAGTTTTACAAACTGGACACCAGTTTACGATACGAGATCCTTTGTAAATCCATCCTTTATC
>JAFUPI010000079.1 GCA_017481285.1 Agathobacter sp.
ACCTACTGGTCAGCCGTGAAATTCATGTTCAAACCAATGCTGGTTGTGATTGGATTTCTGTGTGCTTTGTTTTTGCTGGCCACCATCGCGTTTACTTTGATGTAATTGAAAGGATAACCCCACAACACTTTGAAAGAAGTGTTGTGGGGTGTTTTATTAATTTATAAAACAAAAATGAAATTAAAGAAAATTCATTGAGATGAAGCGGTAAATGAAGTATAATAACTATATATTGTGTTTAAGAAGAATTTATAAGACAATATATTTTGTAAAGAAGTAAAAAAGAAAGCGAGAAGGAAAATTGAGTAATATGGATTTCAGAGAAGTAACTGAAAATGAAGATATAATTGAAGTGGAAGCTACAAGTAGTGAAAATGGCGATGCTGTTGTGGAGAGTACAGGCAGCCAGACTGATATTACAAACGCAGACGATTCAAACGATAATCAGGACAACCACAACGACTACGAAGACATCTGTTACATCTGTCGCCGTCCAGAAAGTACCGCTGGAAAGATGATTAGCATCTATGGTGGTATGAAAATCTGTACCGATTGTATGCAGAGAACTATGGATGCCATGAATAGTACTGGTCCAGGATTGCCACCAGGGGTTAGCATGATTAATTTATCCGACTTAAATGGCATGTTCGGCGGTTTTCCAGGTGGTGGAGACATGGATGGCATGTTTGGTGGTATTCCACAGAGCCAGAGACTGAAAAAGAAAAAGAAACAGGAAAAGAAAGCAAAACCTGTTTTGGATATTCATTCCATTCCTGCACCACACAAGATTAAGGCGAGTCTGGATGAATATGTGGTTGGACAGGAACATGCGAAAAAGGTAATGTCTGTGGCAGTTTATAATCATTATAAACGTGTCATGGCAAAGCCAGAAGAGGATGGAATTGAAATCGAAAAGTCTAACATGCTGATGATTGGGCCAACAGGTTGTGGTAAAACATATTTGGTTAAAACCTTGGCGAAGCTTTTGGATGTGCCTTTGGCAATCACAGATGCGACCACACTGACAGAAGCTGGCTACATAGGTGATGATATCGAGAGTGTAGTAAGCAAGCTTCTTGCAGCAGCAGATAACGATGTGGAACGTGCGGAACATGGTATCATTTTCATCGATGAAATCGATAAGATTGCGAAGAAGAAAAATACCAATCAGCGTGATGTAAGCGGTGAGTCTGTACAGCAGGGAATGTTGAAACTCTTAGAAGGTGCTGAAATTGAAGTGCCAGTAGGTGCCAGTAGCAAAAATGCCATGGTACCAATGACTATGGTAAATACCAAAAATATTTTGTTTATTTGTGGAGGGGCTTTCCCAGGCTTAGAAGATATTATTAAAGAACGTTTGAATAAAGCGGCTTCTATTGGGTTTAAAGCTGATTTGAAGGATAAATATGACAATGATGAAAATCTTCTCCGTCAGGTAACGGTTGAGGATGTACGTAAATTCGGTATGATTCCAGAATTTATCGGTCGTCTGCCAATTTTATTCTCCTTAGATGCATTGACAGAAGATATGCTGGTGTCCATTTTAACGACCCCTAAGAATGCTATTATCAAACAGTATCAGAAACTGCTTGCAATGGATGAGGTTCAGTTGGAGTTTGAAGAAGCTGCACTGCGCAATATTGCAAAGCGTGCAAAAGAGAAAAAGGTAGGTGCCAGAGCCCTGCGTGCTATTATTGAGGAATTTATGCTGGATATTATGTACGAAATTCCAAAGGATGATAACATCGGCAAGGTAACCATCACCGATGATTATATTGAGAAAAAGGGTGGCCCACGCATTCAAATGCGAGGAACTCTGGCAATTGAGGATACACAGGCTTAGTGAAAACCACATGCCTAGAGAGAAGGAAACGGAAGTAAGGTTATGAAAATTATTCATTGTGCAGATTTGCATCTGGATTCAAAAATGACAGCCAACCTATCCAAGGAGCAGGCAAAGGAACGTAAGAACGAGATTTTACGTACCTTTACCCGCATGGTAGAGTATGCAAAAAAGAATAATGTGAAAGCCATTTTGATTGCGGGTGATTTGTTTGATACCAGAAATGTATCTGCTATGGTGAGAAATACCGTTCGCGACGTGATTACCCAAAATCCAGAGATTGATTTCCTGTATTTGAAGGGCAATCATGATAATGATAATTTTTTGTCCAAATTAGAAGAAATACCAGAGAATCTCTATCTGTTTGGCGACAGCTGGACTACCTATGCTTATGGGAACGTTAGAATTACAGGGCTGGAGCTCAATGCAGAAAACAGCCTGACTGCATATAATTCTTTGGTTTTGGATCATGATACGTTTAACATTGTGACGATGCATGGGCAATTATCCGGATATCGCAACAAGGATAAAGCAGAAATCATCAGTCTGGATGATTTGAGAAACAAAAATATCGATTATCTTGCTTTGGGACATATTCATGGATTTCATATGGATAAGATGGATAGCAGAGGCATTTATTGCTATCCAGGCTGCCTGGAAGGTCGAGGCTTTGACGAATGCGAGCAGAAAGGTTTCGTAGTATTGGATATCAATATGGAAACCTTGAAAGCAAATGTAAATTTTGTGCAAATGGGATACCGTACACTGTATACACTTCTCGTAGACGTAACAGGTGTGGCGACTACCCAGGAAGCGGCAATGTGCATTGACAAAGCATTACAGGAAAATCAGTATGCATCTTCCAGTCTGGTGAAGGTCGTGCTGTATGGAGAAGTCAATGTAGAATGTGAACTGGATACCAGCTTTTTGGAAGAACAGTTTGCAGATTATTTTTATTATATAAAGGTAACCGATGAAACGAAGCTTTTGGTAAATTACAAGGAGTATGAAGGAGATGTCTCTTTAAAAGGCGAATTCGTTCGCCTGGTATCCGAATCAGATTTGCCGGAAGAAGAGAAGTCTTTGGTGATTCGTGCGGGCATTTTAGCATTACAGGGAGAGGAGATTAACGTATGAAATTATTAGCATGTCATATTGACAATTTTGGCAAGTTAAGTGACGTAACTCTTCAGTTTTCCGATGGATTAAATGTAATTAATGAGGCAAATGCCTGGGGAAAGAGTACCCTGGCTGCCTTTTTGAAAGCCATGTTTTATGGCCTGGACGCTAAGAAGTCAGCAGGGGCTTTTGATAAAGAACGTGTGATGTACCGTCCTTGGCAGGGCGGTGCTTTTGGCGGTGAAGTAGACTTCGAAGTCAATGGGAAAAAGTACCGCATCAGTCGTAGCTTTGGCAAGACGGATAAGGCGGATGAGTTTCACGTATATGATTTACGTACCAATATCGAAAGTCTTGATTTTTCGGAAGATATTGGAAATGAACTTTTTGGTTTAGACAGTGCGTCCTTTAAAAGAAGTATTTACATAGCACAAAATGAGTGTGCCAGTGAGGCATCCGACGGCATTAATGCGAAACTGGGAAATCTGGCTGAAAATACAGATGATATCAATAATTTCGAGAGTGCGAACCAGCAGTTGAAGGAAATGTTGAATCAGTTGACACCAGATCGTGTAACTGGAAGTATCAAAAAACGAAAAAACAGCATTACACAGTTGGCACAGGAATTGCGTAGCTTTGAAGCGGCAAGTACAGGGATGGAAGGAATTGCACAAAAGGAACAGCAGGTTTCGGAACAGATACAGGAGCTGCTGAAGGTTCGTAAGAATTATGCGGATGCTCTGGTGGCTGCCAGCGAAGATAGCCGTAGAAAAGCCCTGTATGCACAGTATGATGCATTGTGTCAGGAAGTAGTGGAAAAAGAGCAGAAAAGAGACACATATCAGAATCTTTTTCCAGTAGGAGTGCCATCTGAGGCGGAGTTCCAGACGCAGGTACAGAATATCAGTAGAATGAGTGAAACACAGGCGGCTGCCCGTGGTCATGAGTTTTCCATCGAAGAGATGGAGGAATATAGCAAATTACAGGAAATGTTTGAGCATAAGATTCCAAGCGATGCAGATATTAATGCTGCACTTCAAATGTTTGTGGAAATCGACAAACAGAAAGAAGAGATCGCACGTCAGGAATCGAAACTTTCCGTTTATCATACGGATTTGGCACAGGTACCTATGGAACCAAAGTTTTCAGGAGCCATAGCTTATATGGTATTCCTTTTCGTGGGAATTGGAACTGCGTTTCTAGGATTGTGTACTACTTTGGCATGGTATTATAAGTGGTTTCCGATGATTGACTCACGCTGGTTGTTTTTTGCAGCAGTTGTATTGGGAGCTTGTGGAGCTGCCTTTGGTATTATCGGCGGAGTTTTGGGCATGCGCGTCGGAAAAGATAAGGAAACCTGGCAGGCGATGATGGATGCCGAACAGGAGAACCTCGAGGGAAAAGCCAAGGTATTAACCAACACTATTTCTAGCATGAAAGAGGATGTCCGCAAGGTATATAGCACCATTGGTAAATTCCTGGCGAATTATCATGTTTATTGTGATGTGGCCGAATATCAGTCCAAGGTATACGGATTAAAAGGACAGGTGCAGGAATATCTTCGTTTGTGTGAAAAACGTGCAAATTATGAAAAGGAAATTGCTGCTTACCAGGAGATTCGTGGCAAGCTGGTGAATTTTGTGAAACTGTATCAGTTGGATTTGGGTGAGGATGTGACATATAGTCTCAACCAGTTGCAGGCGAAGGTTGCAGAGTACCAGATGGCTGAGGCTGCTTACCAGGAGGCGTATCAAAAGCGTGCAGATTTTGAGGCGAAGCAGGATAAGGCATTCTGGACGAAGCAGGCATTTTGTCCATATTCCTTGGAAGAGTTGCATGTATGGATTGCAGAAGCAGATGAGAAACTGGAGGGGCTTAAGGCTGCGAAAAACCAGTATACCAAGCAGATGGAAGATTTGCAGGAACAGCTGGATTTGAGGGATGAAAAGGAACAGGAATTAAAAGAGATGCAGCTGGCACAGGAAAAGGATATGCGAAAGTATCATATCCTTAAGCTTACACAGGAATTTATGCAACAGGCAAAAGAACAGTTCACTGCCAGATATATGGAACCAATTTCTCAGGCGTTTGGAAAATATTATGGTATGCTCACAGGCGACGACAAGCAGAGCTGGATGATTGATGCCAATATCAATGTCAAGATAAAAGAGCAGGGCGAACTCCGTGAAACCCATTGGTTGTCAGCGGGATACCAGGATTTGATCGGTGTATGTATGAGATTGGCACTGGTAGATGCAATGTATCAGGAAGAAAAACCATTCCTTATCCTGGATGACCCATTTGTAAATCTGGACCAGGAAAAGGTAAAAGCTGGAAACGAATTGCTTTTGTCAGTAGGGAAAGAGTACCAAATTATCTATTTTACCTGCCATGATAGCAGAAGTCCGAAAATTGTATAAGTTGTAATTACTAGAGAGAATTGGTATAATTTAAAGATATATATAGTGGTAAAATTTGCTTAATATTATGAAAGGGAGCTTGTCATGAGAAGTGTACTATTTAAGAAAATAAAACAGAATAGTGCTTTTACCATGATGGAAATGTTGGTTGCGGTCGCTGTTTTAGTGGTACTGCTAGGTATTTCTATGATAGGAATTTCTCATCTTGTTTCCGATTTGAAAATGACGGAGTTGGATCGTTATGCGAAAACGATTTATTTGGAAGCCCAGAATCAGTTGACTGCCAAGGAAGTAGAAGGCGGAATGGGAGCCTATTATGATAGATTTGCAGAGAATTATGAAAATCGTTTCCTGCAGATTATGCCACAAGATTATAATACGGATGATAATAATGATGGTTGGAAGCAGTTATGCTATATTACCAAGGATGATGAAATAACAGAAACCTTGATTGCAACGACGACCAACATTTATCAGACCCAAGGGGATTATATTATTGAGCTGAATCCACAGTCAGGCGATATTTATGGTGTGTTTTATTGGGATAAGGAAGAAGCCATTTCTTATACTGACATAACCAACCTAGTAGACCGAAGCAAAGAAGAGCGAACGGAACTGCAAATCGGCTACTATGGAGGGGCGATAAGTGACACGATGTCATCTGGCGTAGAGTTGGATCAAAGAGTGCAGCTGGTTAATGCAGAGGAACTTTCTTTGAAAGTATCTTATGATGCATCTGCGCGTTTGCGTAGATATTATGCTTCGTCTCTAAAAATTGAATATTTCATTTCCAATGAAGCAGGAACGGCTCTTTGGAGTGGCGAGTTGGATTTGAATAGTATGGTGGATACCGGAGAACGGTTAGAGTTTTATCTGTTGCTGGATAGTTTGAAAGAGGGCAGCGAGTTTAAAAAGATTACAGCAGGCTCTGGACTGATTCCAGGGGAGAATTTGTCCATTGTAGTGAAGAGTACCTATGAACACGGCGCGGATTTTTGTGTGGAATCCAATGAAACGGAGCCAGTAGTAGGAAACAGTCTTTTTGGAAATCGTACAGATCGTGATACTATCGAAATTGCGAATTTGCGTCATTTCAGAAATCTGGATGAAAACTATGTGGCGAAGGCACTTTACACCAGAACAAATGGTGAAGCACTTAACGTAGAAATTACAGAAAATATTGATTTCGCGGATAATGGATATATTTCTGAGATCGCACCAATTAGTAACGATGCGATTTTATCAAATGCAACGGTAACGGGCTTGGTAAATGCGGAAATGCATGTTTTAAAGCATTTTGTAGTAAACGGAACCAAAGATAACGTTGGTATTTTTGCAAGTACGAATAATGTTATTTTTGAAAACATTACGATTCAGGATATTACGGTTACTGCTGATGGATGCACCAATGTGGGAGCTTTGGTGGGCAGTATGTCAGGCGGACGTCTGGAAAATTGTGGCGTTTATTTAACGACCTCTTTGGAGGAAAATGGTACTATTACCTACTATAGCCAGCAGGCAGATGCAACTGGTATGTATAAAAATGAAATGGAACGCCGTTATCACACCTTCAAGATTATAGGACAGGAAAAGGTAGGCGGTCTGATTGGTGCATGTAGTGACACTGTCATTGAGAATTGTTATGCAGCGGTTCAGGTAGAAGCAGCAGGCAATACCGCAGGTGGGTTTGCAGGAGAAGTTTCAGCAGGAAAAATCGAAAATACTTATGCATCTGGTGATGTAACGGCAGTAAGTTTTGCTGGTGGATTTATTGGTGCTGGCTTGAATGCAACGGTTACACAGGCATATTCCACAGGGAACGTCTATGGAGAAGGTTCCTTTGGGGGATTTGTAGGTAAATCCATTACTTCTCTTTATCAAAGCTGTACTTCTTATGGAGAAGTCTTGAAAAAGGGGATGTCTTTATTAGATAATGCTGCTGCAGGTGGCTTTGTTTATGCAGAAAGCAGTAGTAATAATACATATTCAAATTGTAAATATATGACCCAGAGCGGGTTTAATAAAATAGGGCTATCAGACCCAGCGATAATTGGAACTAGCGGATATAAGGCTTTTGTAGCAGCGGCGGGAGAGAATATTTTGTCGGTAGGTGGTTCCTTCCCATACAAAAACACCTTATTCCAGATGGCTTTTCCATTCGAGAAGCTGCCGAACCAAACGCAGCATTATGGAAACTGGCCAGCACAATATGTTATTGACACCTCCATGGTATATTATGAAAAATATGCAGATGGTGCTTATGGCTATTATGGAGTAACTTATATTACAGATGATAGTAATATTTGGTTGTTAGATACGCTTCGTGAGGAAACCTGTGTAGAAGATGGGTATGGCTTACTTACAAAATATAATCTAGATTCCTTTGTATATGATTTGTATGTAGGTTCAGGAGCTACAGCTACTGCCAGCGATGTTTCCTTGGAAATTATCAATGCAGAAAGCATTCAAAATGGTACAGATGCAGCAGGCAAGATGGTTCGTCTGATACAGCAGGGCAATATTGAATTTACAGCCTATACCTCTTACGATACGGTGACAGGAAATATTGCGGGCAAAACAGGAGAATCCTTCCTGGCAAATGGTATGTACCTGTATCAGCTGCCATACGATTTGCAATGTACCGACCGATATGGTATTGACAATTTTTATGACCGTTTTGTCATAAAAAATGTAAGAGCGAAGGGTAGCAATACGATTGTAATTGAGAACATGACGTTTTTCTATTGTCCTCACTTTGCAAAAACAGCAGTGAATCCAAATGTGAATAGTGCGGAGGAAGCACCAAGTAGCATTTGGAATCCACAGTATATATCCGTTCGTTCTGCAAGACAATTGAATGCCTTGGGGCGTTATCCATATTATTGGAATGCCAGAGGTGGAAATGATGCAGAAATGTTCTTTATCCAGGAGTCTGATATCAACTTTAGTTCTTATACGAATGGGACTAAATTGTATTGCGGACAGGAATTTGACCTGTTAGATTTTTCGAAGGAATATGCCAATAAACCAATTGGGCAGACTTATCGAGAAGATTTAACTGCATCTGAAGGATATGGTGCGGACTATTCCTATGCCCAGTTTAGTAATAACTATAATGGTAAGAGCTACCAGATTATTGATTATTGTGTAGAAAGTAACCTCATGTTCGTTGGATTATTCGGAGAAATCATGGATGCTACCATCGAAAACGTGGTAATGACGATTTCGGAGGAAGCGGCAAGAGCGGATTACACAGGAAATGCAGGTAAGATTATCTCTACCCATGTGGCAGTAGGTGATTCCACGGGTCGTACCGGTATCGGTGGATTAGTGGGAATGTCCTATTTAGAAAATAACAGTATTACAAACTGTGCCATTGCAGGCTATGATGTAGAACTGCATCTAGGAGCGGATCACATTGGACGTTTAGCAGTTGGCGGTTTAGCAGGATTTTCCATGAGTAGTATTAGTAACTGTGCTGCAACGAATGATGTAAAAATCGTGTTGCTCACAGATGGTTCTGGTAATAATGCCAGTGCGTTTTTAGCAGGGCTTGCAGGCAGCTTCCTATATGGCACATTGGAAAATTGCTATTCTGGCGGAACCATTGACATTGTAGATGGAGATGGCAACGGATATTACAAGATTGGGCATGTAACCGTAGGCGGTATTACCGCAGGCGGACTTTATACACCAAATAATTACACGGGATATAGCGAAAAAGAAGAAGCAGCAAATAATACTTCGTGGAGCAATTTGTATACCTATACACAGATTTTGACTGACAAGAGAGATTCTGATGGTACAAATATTACCAAGCTGTTCTCTGCACATACCAGATATTACCGAGACCCTAATGGAATCGGTTCATGGCTTACTCAGTACGATGAAACAGCCATTGGCGTAGACGGTGTAAATTGTTATTACTTGGATACGGCATATGATGGATTAACCATAACGGTGAGGGATAGAGTAGGTCCTGGATATCGAAATTTAGATAAGAGTGTTTCTTTGGATTACGCAGGGCTGTCTGGTCTTGCAGAAGGAACGCTCACCAATCGAGTAGCAAGCAAAGACACTACCTACCCAACTTCTACTCTTTTGGCGAATGCGAGATATCCATTCCCGGCAGTGGTGAAAAATGTAAGAACAGATGAATATGTACACTATGGTGATTGGCCAGTGGATGAACAGAGAGCGATTGCAAGTTATCCATTATACTTTGAACAATATGGCGAAAATGACTACGGCGTATATTACATCGAAGAAAATGGTGCAGCAGTAAGCACACTCGTTACAGACGATTCCAAGGATATTCTTCGTACGGGTTATGGCTATATGACCTTAGATGCTTCACAGAGTGTAAATGCATTATTTAGCTATGAGATAGAAACAGAAACGGAAGTTTTGACCTATTATGCGTTAGAATTAGGATATGAAGAGTTATATGCAGCGGCAGGAACCACCAGTGCAGTGAGTGGAAATGCGAGACAGATTTTGATTCCATATACCTATGAAACCGTGATTGTTTCCGGTGATGAGATTCTAAGTACAGAATCAGCAACGCAGAAAAACCTGTATGTGAATCCAAACTTTGCTGCAGCACTTAGCTTGAATAGTGATGATTTGGGTACGGCAGGTAAGCCATTACAGGTTCGTACACCAGAACAGTTCGCAAGCGTTGGATTGGTGGCTGGATCGGATATTTATATGTGTCAGACACATAGTCTGGATTTATCCGCAGGTCACACACCGATTATCGTAAGTTATAGTCATGTATATGATGGTGGAGCAGACACTGCTTTCGCAATTCGAAATGCAACGAATACCATTTTCGAAACAAATAACGGTACGATTACAAATACAAAGGTAGTGGATAGTGTGATTGATACCCAAAGTAATGCAGCAGTATTTGTAAATACCAATACAGGCAAGATTACAGATGCAACTGTAGAAAATGCACAGCTGACGACCACAGCGGCAGGTGCAGGATTTGTTTATACGAATGGTGGTACGATTCAAAATGCATCCGTAGTTTCTACTACGGCATATACAGATACCAAGATTAGTGCGTACAGAGCTTTTGGTTTCGTAGTGGAAAATACAGGAACCATTTCAAAATCTTGTGCAGTCGGAACGGTAACGGGTCTTTCCGAAGCAGCAGGTTTTGCGGCACAAAATACAGGTGCAATTCAGACCTCTTATGCAAATACAAGAGTCAGTGGTACGGCGGCCATGGTACAGGCGGCAGGTTTTGTATTAAGAAATACAAATTTAGTGGATAGCTTGAAGTTCTGCTATGCAGCAGGTTCGGTAGAAGGCTATACAACTTATGGATTTATGGAATCTGGAAAAGCCTCCTGGTGTTATACGATTTCTCAGTTGAATGGTGCAAACCGATTCGGTTTTGCAGGGGATAATGCAGAAACGGACGCATGTTATTGGGGCTATGACGTGAAGTCAGGCTATAATGCGACAGTAAATGATAGTAACGGCAAAGGCTTACCAATAGCATTGAGCCGATTGATGCGAGGCTATGCTGGAGATGACTATGATGGAGATGTCAATCCAGACCTTCCATTTAATGAAGACTTAGGAACTGAATATCCATATCCTTCTGTTGGTTTGGTACATATCGGCGACTGGCAGCCACCATCAGTGGAACAACAGAATACCACAGTGGAGACATGGACCTTGAATGACAGATGGAAGGAAGCAGGTATTTTCTATTACGAAAGATATCTGGACGGTTCCTATGGTGTATATCTGGTGGGAGCAAATACACGGAATCAGAGCAATTCCGAGGTGTTGGTAAATACCTTAGCTGCCGCAGATGAACCAATCCTTACCAGCGGTTATGGAGTGTTCTACCAGGATGCAAGATGGGAAATCGACATCCGAGGAGACTGGGAGAATGGAAATCCAGTGACCGACTATGAAGGAAATGTATTGGATGGCTTTACAATTGAAGGTGTAGAGGATGATTACAAATTCCGTTACATTACACAGCAAGAGGCCGAAGCGTACTTTATATGTACACTTACCTATAATGGCCAAACAGAAAAAAATATGATGATCAATTCTGGTAATTTTGATAGACCAGAATAAAAGAAACAGAAAGGAGGGAATCATTATGACAGCTTTGCAGAAGTTAAAGGACAATACAGGCGCATCTATGATGCTTGTAATGGCACTTTTGCTGGTATGTGTAATGGTTTCCTCTGTGATTGTTTCTACTGCAGCTAGTGGAAGCAGTCGTAGTACCCGAAGGGTAGAGCAACAAAGAGATTATTTGGCGGTTAGTTCTGGGGCAGAATTAATCGCAGAAAATTTACAGGACGTAGGCACATTTGTTGGAAGTACGGAAGTAAATACGAAACCATGCTATGCCTATCGAAATAATGCGGGGAGTGTAGAAACCGCCAATGGAACATTCGTATCCGGATACTGGGTTCCAATCAGCCCTTTGCCAGATACCACAGATTTTTATATTTTAGGAGAACTCTGCGAGAGTACAGAGGTTCCGATGGTAGACGATGCCACAGCCTTTCAAGGATATTTTGCAGATTTGATGAAGGCAGCCGCATCAGAAGTGTATTTGAAAAATATATCTTATGAAGAGATTTTTTATATATCCATTCCAGAAGAAGAGTAACGATTACCAAAGGTAAAATGTGTATTTACCATGAATCAGAACTATAACGTAAAGATACAGATTGCCTCAGAGAGTGGCGATAGTGCATATTCCATCGTGATTACGATGAATACACTTTCGGTAGAAACCAATACAAGCGGACATAAGGAAACTATAAGCTGTACCCATCCGGTATGCTATAAATCATTAGAAAACGGCACATGGGTGATACATGAAGAAACCAGGGAATTTTCCCATGAAGTATCAGGCCCTGTCACTACAGTCACCTGGTCCAATCCAGTCATTACGAAAGGGGTGGATTAGGATGAGAAGAAAGCTAAAAAATCAAAATGGAGAAACCTTAATTGAGGCTATGGTATCTTTGCTGATTGCACTGTTAGCTATGCTGCTTTTGACGACTTCGATAATGGCTGCTGCGAATATCAATAAGGCGACCAGAGAAGCGGATGAAAGCTTTGCAGAGGAATTGAAATATGCAGAAGGACGCAAGGCGGATGATGAGAGAGAGGTAGTGCAAGAAGAATTGCTTATCGAGTTTCAATCCTTCCAGGATGTGCGTGTAGATGTAGAGGTTTATGGTGGCACAGAGAGCTTGCTGATTTCCTATGACGAAGGGACGGTGAGCGAGCCATGAGAAAACTAAAAAGCAAGAAGGGATTTACCCTAATAGAAATGCTGGCTTGTGTCGTGGTTCTGATTTTGATTGGCGGAATCTGTTCCGTAGGCATGAATCTGGCTACACGCAGCTACAATGAATCGGTGTATGAATCCGATAGCCAGATGTTGGAAGATACGCTAAATCTTTACCTATGCGATATTCTTCGTCATGCAACCTCCGTTCAGACAGAGGCAGACGAAAATGCAGAAGAAAAAGATGTGATAAGCTTTACAAATGTAGCCTACCAGATATATGATGGACATATCGAAGTGTCGGAAAGAAAAGATGACAAGGGCGGAACCTTCCTTGTGTACGAAAGCAGCAATGGACATGGGGCGATGATTGTAGGCGAGAACGTATACGCAGGGACACTATACATATCCGATTTTGTGCTAAAATACAATCCAGAAAAGAAATATTTTACTGGATATTATACGATTCAAAGCTCTGTATTGGAGAATTTGGAGAAAACATGTGAATTTACATGTAGAACCATTGCAGAATACTAAAGATTTCTAGGAGATAGGAGAAAATCTATGAAATATTGGCGTTTGGGTGACCTTTTGGTATCCAGTGGTGTAATTACAGAAGAACAGCTTGAGCTGGCACTTAGAATGCAGAAAGAAGAAATGCAAGGGAAACGATTAGGTACTGTTTTGATTGAAAGCGGTATCATTACAGAAAATCAGTTGATTGAGACCTTGCAGATGCAGCTGGGTGTAGAATTTATTGATTTGAATAATACAGCAATTCCACCTGAAATGGCACAGGTGCTTCCAAAGAATATTGCGAAGAAACATATGGTTATTCCAATCAAGGTGGTGCGAAATGAACTCTATCTTGCCATGGTAGACCCACTGAACTTTATCACGATTGAGGAAGTACAGTCAGCCACCCGTAAAAAGGTTATTCCAGTCATTGCAACCACTGCGGCAATGGAAAGAGCCGTGTTAAACCTTTATAGCAACGAAGGTGCAGCACGTGCGATTGAAGAAATGAAAAAAGATAATGTAGGTGAGGTTTCCTTTGAACCACAGAAGGATTCGGTGGCACATATTGAAGATGATGCCAATTCAGCACCTACCATTCGTCTGGTAAACTCTATCATTGAGCGTGCTGTAACTGAACAGGCCAGTGACGTACATATCGAACCACGAGAAGATGAAGTGATGGTACGTATGCGTATCGACGGTATGATGCGAAATGTATTCACCGTACCAAAGGAATTGCAGAGTTCGGTAATCAGCCGTTTGAAAATTATGGGAAATATGGATATTTCCCAGCATCGTATTCCTTTGGATGGACGTTGCAATGTGCGTATTCGTCAGCAGGATATTGACCTTCGTATTTCTACACTTCCTACTATTTATGGGGAGAAGACAGTACTTCGTCTTTTGAAAAAGGCAGAAGGATTGCTTACCATGGAAGGTATCGGTTTACGTGGCGAAAACATGGAATTATTCCAGAAATTGATTCATAACAATACAGAGGGCGTAATCCTCATCGTAGGACCTACGGGTTCAGGTAAATCTTCCACTATGTATACGATGGTAAAGGATTTGAATAACGAAGAGGTGAACCTCATCACCTTGGAAGACCCAGTGGAATACAACATCAATGGTGTCAATCAGGTGCAGATTAACGAAAAAGCAGGACTCACATTTGCCAATGCATTACGTGCAGTACTGCGACAGGACCCAGATATTATCGGCGTTGGAGAAATTCGTGATGGTGAAACAGCAGAAATTGCACTCCGTGCCGCAATGACAGGACATTTGGTGCTTTCTACCATTCATACCAACGATGCGAAGTCATCCATTGACCGACTTCTTGGGATTGGCGTAGAACCATATTTAATTGCTGGTTCCGTAAAAGGTATTATCAGTCAGCGACTGGTGAGAAGAATTTGTCCTCGTTGTAAGACTGCTTATACACCAGATGAAACAGAAACCAAGTTTTTGAAACTGCCATCCAACAAAAACTATACCTTCTACAGAGGTCAGGGATGTTCCGATTGCTTCTATACAGGCTATCGTGGACGTATGGCGGTGTTCGAAATTTTAGTATTTAATAGCGATATCAAACGTGCGATTTCTACGAATGATCCAGTGGCATTGGAAAAAGCGATTGCAGATTCAGGTTTTACACCAATTCTCGAAAACTGCCGTGAATTGGTATTAGATGGTGTGACATCGGCGAAAGAAGTATCACGTGCAGTCAGCAGAACAGATTATTAGTGGGGGATTTTTATGATAGAACAGGTAATTGCGAAAGCATCCGAAATGAGAGCTTCTGATATACATATTGTATGTGGCATTCCAGTACGATTCCGTGTGGACGGTGAATTGACCGATATGGACAGTCATGTAGTTACTGCTGAAGAATGTGCGATGTATGCCGCAGACTTTGGAGCAGAGGCTGTAAATACTACGAAAACAGTGGGAGAAGCAGATTTGGCAGCGACCGTATGTGACAGACGTCTCCGTGTGAATATTTTCATGCAGCAGGAGAAATTCTCCCTGGCGATTCGTATGTTAAACGACAAGATTCCAAATTTGGAAGATTTGAATCTGCCAGCAGTCGTAGCAACCTTCCCAGAATACAAGAATGGTTTGATTTTGGTAACAGGGGAAACCGGTTCTGGTAAATCCACTACATTAGCTGCTTTATTAAACAAGATTAATACCTCTTCACACAAACACATTATTACCTTGGAAGACCCAATCGAATATGTGTATACACCAGACAAATGTGTTATCAATCAGCGTGAAGTAGGCAGAGATACCCAGAGCTTTGCGACGGGGCTCCGTGCAGCACTTCGTGAAGATCCAAACGTCGTATTAGTCGGTGAAATGCGTGACTTCGAAACCATCGAAACAGCACTTACTGCAGCAGAAACCGGACATTTGGTATTCGGTACTATCCATACAAATTCCGCATCCGATGCAGTAGACCGTATCGTAGACGTATTCCCAGAGGAAAGACAGAGACAGATTCGTCTCCAGCTTTCCATGAGCTTAAAAGCTGTACTTTCACAGCAGCTCCTAAAGAAAAAAGGTGGTGGAAGAGTTGCAGCCTGCGAAATCATGATTGTAGACCATGCAATCTCCAATTTGATTCGTGAAGCAAAGACACCGCAGATTCGAAATTCTTTGGCTACATCAGCAGCATTAGGAAGTATCACAATGGAAAATGCTGTTGCAAAGTTGCTTCGTGAAGGTACGATTACACAGGAGGTTGCAGATAAAGCCGTTGGCAATCCAAGTGTTGGCGACATGTCTGTTTCGGCTGGAATGGGCAGCAATATGGGCATGGGCAGCATGAGCTTTGAGGAACGTCCAGTGCGTCCTAGAATCTAGGAGCCCAAAGGAGAAATTTTATGGCAAACTTTAAATACAAGGCAATATCCACCAGCGGAGAACAGGTCAATGGTGTCGTAGAAGCAACCGACCAGATGACCGCGGTGGCAAAGATAAAACAGACCTGCTCCATTATCCTGGAAATACAGGAGGTACAGGGACCTGAAATCGACTACAAGCCAAGAGGAAAGCGCATTGATGCAAAACTCTTAAGCTTAATGTGTGACCGATTCGCCATTATCTTAGGCGTTGGTCTTCCTATCGTAAAAGCGGTTGATTTATTGGCAGGACAGATGGAGGATAAAGCCCTCAAAGGCATTTTGAAAAAGGTATCCCAGGATGTTGCTATGGGACGTACGCTTTCCTCCAGCTTTGCAGCACAAAAGGGATATTTTCCAGTGACCTTTATTGAAAGTGTTCGTTCTGGGGAAGAAAGTGGTAATCTGGCGGAAACCTTCCGTCGTATGTATGCTTACTATGACAAGACTAATAAAACGAAACAGAAGGTTATCAGTTCGTTGACATATCCAGGTATTACCATGGTAGTAGGTATAATCGTAATGGTAATTATCATGGTGGTGGCAGTACCATCCTTTACGAAAACATTTGAAAGAATGGGAACCGAGATGCCAGGCATTACACTTTTTGTAATCAACATGTCAAAGTTCTTTACGAATTATGGTATTATAATGTTGTTCGCAATCGCGGCGATTGTGTTGGCGTGCAAGCTGTATCAGCAGACGGAAAAGGGAGCAGAGTTGTTTTCTTCCCTTATACTGATGATGCCGATTGTTGGAAAAATCATTCAGCTTAATGCAGCAAGTCAGTTTGCACATACCATGGCAATGATGTTGACCTCGGGTATGCCAATTTTGGGCTGTATCGAAACTGCAGGAAAGAGCATCGGCAATTATGTGATGCGTCGTGATATTCTAGCCGCTGTCAGTGGTGTTGAAGAAGGTAAGAGTCTTGCTATTTGTTTGGAAAAGAGCAAGTATCTCCCATCCATGCTGGTAGCCATGGTAGCGATGGGCGAGACCACAGGTACTCTGGAAACCACTCTGACGGCAGTCGCTGGTTTCTATGACAATGAGGTAGATATCAATACATCTCGTGCAGTGTCTGTATTAGAACCAGCCATCATCGGAGTATTGGCGGTATTTGTAGTAGTAGTACTTTTCTCCGTATACTTACCAATGTTTAGTATGTACGGAAGCGTGTAAATTAAGGCAAATCGCAGAGCCCCAACCCACTCTGCTTGCATAAATAAATACATATTCTTAAGAAAAACTGAAAAAGAAAGGAATTTAGTGTTATGAAGAAATTAATGAACAAAAAAGGCTTTACTTTAATGGAAATGTTAATCGTAGTTGCTATTA
Organism: Agathobacter sp.; assembly: GCA_017481285.1. GTDB lineage: Bacteria > Bacillota > Clostridia > Lachnospirales > Lachnospiraceae > Roseburia. The sequence continues at coordinate 17,434 of JAFUPI010000079.1, forward strand.
TTGTTATTTTAGTAGCTATCGCTATCCCAACATTCTCTTCAAGCTTGGACGATGCTAAGAAAGCAACAGACGATGCTAACTTAAGAGGCGCTAAAGGAATTGCAGAAGTAGCTGATATGACAAATGGTGGCTGGGAATCTATTATTGGAGAAATGACAGCTGATACAGACTATGTATTAGTATATGATATTGAAAAAGGAACATTTGTTACAGATTATGATGGCGATGCATATGGACAGTCAAGTGACAATAAGGGAGAAGTAATTAAAGTAACTGTTAAAAACGGAGAAATGACAGTTGACCCTGATTGGGTAACAAAATAAAACTATTTTAAGGCTTTTTATATGGAACACCCCCTGGGTTGTGGGGTGTTCCACTAAATATAACTTACATAAGGGAGTCCGGTTATGTTGTTTTTGTCCCCAGGTATAACTGCATATTGTTTGATACTGGCATTTGTATTGGGTGCCGTATTTGCAAGCTTTTTGGGCTGTATGGGTTGGAGAATATGCAATGGGGAATCGGTCCTAAAAGGCCGCTCACACTGCGACTCTTGTGGTCATGTTTTATCGACACGTGACCTGATTCCCATTATAAGTTATGTAAAAAATAAGGGGCGATGTGCTTATTGCAAGGCACAGATTTCGCCTATGAATCTCTATGGAGAGATTTTGCTGGCAGGCGTATTTGTTTTTACGACCCTGCGTTTTGATATTACTTGGAATTTGGTTTTGATGTTATTTTTTGTCTGCGTTTTGTATTTGGTATCCGTAACGGATATCTACGAGCAGATGATTCCAGACAGTGCTTTACTAATTGCTGTCGGAGTTCGAGTAGGATATTTTGTTTGTATGGAAGGTGTTTCTTGGAAAGGAACACTAGGACTTTTGGTAGATGGACTAGCCATCAGCTTACCACTTCTGATTTTGGTTTTGATTATGGAGAAAATCCTGAAAAAAGAAGCCATGGGTGGTGGTGATATTAAATTATTATTTGTGACAGGTATGTATTTGGGATGGGCTCAGAATCTTTTGGGGATTTTCTTTGCATGTATCATAGGCATTCTCATTGGGATGGTACAGATGAAAAAGCAAGAAGATGAGAGCGAAGAAAGTATTTATTTTCCGTTTGGACCAGCCATAGCAATGGGAGCTGTGATTTCTATGCTGTTTGGAGAACAAATCATTGGTGCATATTTGTCTTTGTTTTAATGATTAAAGATGATAATAAGTAAATATTACTTGAGATAGATAAAACCTTTCATTAGGAGGAAGTTATGAGTAAAACAGTATTGGGCTTTGATATAGGCGAAAGCAATTTGAAGATTGTACATCAGGGAAGTCATGGGGTGGAAATTCATTCCATTCAGATGCCAGACAATCTGATGCAGGATGGAATTATCCAAATGCCTCACATGATGTCTGATTTTCTTAAGAATGTGAAAAAAGAATACAATTTGCCGAGTGGACCATGTGGTATCGTGGTTCCAGAAGAATTGGTGGTTTGTCGAAGCCTGACACTACCAGCTATGACAGAGAAGCAGTTGGAAGTGAACTTGCCATTTGAATTTAGTGATTACATCAGTGGCGAACCTCAGAAGTATGTGTACGATTATGCCATGCAGGAAATGATTTGTAATGATGATGGTGAACCAGTAGAGATGCGTCTGACAGGTGCGGTTATGAGCAAGGAGTCGGTTACAAATTATGTCAATATATTTAAGAATGCAGGGTTCAAACTTCGTACATTAATTCCGCAGGAAATTTCTGTGACAAATATTATGAAATCGGCGGTGGCGGCTGGAAGAGTAGCTGCGGATGAAGAGTGCTGTATTGTAAATTTAGGTCATAGAGGAACGCAGGTTTATATTTTTAAGGGCGAGGAAATGATCGTATTCCGCAATCTACACATGGGTGGAAAGATGCTGGATGAAGCTATTTCAGAGAATAGAAATGTAGATGTGTATGTTGCCAGAACCCATAAAAATAAGAATTACAATAAGGTTCTTGAAGAAGATTTCGTACAGGAGTCTTATGGACGTATAGCGGTAGAAGTGATGAAGGTTATCAATTTCTATCGTTTCAATAACCGAGAATCCACTTTGGAAAATATGTATTTCATGGGTGGTGGCAGCAATATTTCTGCTCTTTGCGAGAATATAGCAGAAATCAACGATTTGCAGAAAAAATCAATGCGGGAATTATTACCAGCCAATGTGGATGCAAATGCAGATATGATTGGTGTGTTCGCATTAGGCGTATTATTACAGTAGGAAGGAGGGTATCATGAAACTGGATTTAAATGCTCCGATTACCGGAAAAAAGAAGGATGTATACCCTTCCAAAAAGACAATTAATCTTTATTACAAAGAGGACAAAACAACCCGTCCTTCTACCATTGCCTTGTATGCATTGTTTATCGCAGTAGTTCTTTTGGCGGTGTCAAAAGTAGTAGTATTTGATCGACTGGATGAACTTGCAAGAGTGCAGGTACAGGCAGAGGAATTGCAGGCACATTATGATGAACAGATGGGAAAACTCAAGGAGTATAAGGAGATTAGTTCAAAGTACAGCCGCTATTCCTTTAGTTATCTCCGAGAGGATGAAATTCTTTGTGATAGAATGGACGTACTGGATATGTTAGAAAAAACAGTATTTTCTTATGGAAAGGTAGATACTGTTTCTATTACAGAAGATACCGTTTCTGTAAATTTATCAGGAACAAACCTGGAAGAAACAGCCCAGTTGGTTCAGTTGGTGGAAAGTTATGACGTAGTAGCGCATGTGGAAGTAAATACAGCCTCTTTAAATGAAAACTATGCGACACGCATAGTGATTACCCTGGTGGGTACAGAAAATGGAGGTGAGCAGTAATGAAAAAACAACTTACCGTTCGAGAAAAGGTATTGATGTGTGTGTTGGCAGTGCTGCTTGTCATCTGTGCATATTATTATGCTTTTTATACACCGGTTCTGCAGAAAATTGCAGATTACAAGAATGAGATGATTTTCTTGGAAGAGCAGAATGTGCTCTTGGATGCTCAGGTTGGGAAAATGAATCAGATGAAGAGCGAGTTGGACGCGATTGAAGCTGGAAAAATGGGCGAAGTGAAAGAGCTTCCAGCGTTTGATAATAGTCAGAATGTGATGAACAGCTTATCTTTTATCCTTCAGAGTGCTAGTCAGTACAATGTAAGCTTCTCAAGTGTGGAGGAAGAAGAAAGTACCGTAAGACGTAACATAAACCTGGCTTACGACTGCACCAGCTATGATGCAGCAAAATCGATTTTATCACAGATTTATGAGAGCGAATATCGTTCTTTAATCAAAGATGTACATATGTCATGTGGGGAGGATTCTTATCATGTGACGGTGGAAATCACATATTTTGAATACAAGTAAAAACGAATGAACGCGTAGAGAGCTGTTGCATCATAGACGTTTTCGTCTGTGATGCAACAGTTTTTTTATGAATCATACACAGATTTAGGAGCGTAGAATATTATATACTAATATGCCTATTAGGAGCGTTTATGCCTTGTTCGGAAGTGATACAATCCAATGATGTTTACGATTTCATCGTAGCCAGTGACGAAAGAAATACACCGTTGATAGAGCCGGTGTGTGTGCAGTCGATCAATCGAAATTATGATATTTTGTACTATGATAGAAGTACGGTGCCACCACTTTCGATTAGTCGTTATTCTTATACTTCGATTCCGAAGTTATTTTCTCTTATGGATAGTACAAGTTTAGATGTGAGTGGAATTTTAGCCATTCAGAATCAGCCAGCCCTGTCTTTACGGGGAGAGGGAACACTGGTAGGGATTATTGATACTGGGATTGATTATACGAATCCCTTGTTTCAGGATGGAGCAGGGAATACCAGGATTGTATCCATATGGGACCAAACGGTGGTACCCCAGAGTGAGTCGATGGCATCTGAGGTGAGCAACCAAATGGTTGCAACCAAATGGTTGCATGCGTCTCAGGTAATGCAGATACAATATGGTGTGGAATACACACGTGAACAGCTCAATGAAGCCTTAAATTCAGAGATGCCACAATCCATTGTTCCAGAAGTCGATACGAATGGGCATGGCACCTATCTTGCCAGTATTGCTGCAGGAAGTGCAGATCCGGTCAATGACTTTATTGGTGCGGCTCCTGGAAGTGAATTAGTCATTGTAAAACTAAAGGAAGCGAAGCAGAATTTGCGCGATTTTTTCTATTATTCTAGTAGCGAACCACTATTTCAGGAAAACGATATTATGGCGGGCGTGGCATATTTGGATGCAGTAGCACGCAGAGAGCAGAAGCCTTTGGTGATACTTTTGGGCGTGGGAAGCAACCAAGGAAGTCATACGGGGGCAGGTCCTTTATCGATACTGCTAGACGATATTGGAGCACAGATTGGAAGAGTGGTTGTAGTGCCGGCGGGCAACCAGGCGGCTGCACAGCATCATTTTTATGGAGAGGCTGTTTCTTTATTGAATCCTGTGGCAGTGGAGATTAATGTCGAGGAAGGATTTGAAGGGTTTTGCATGGAACTTTGGGCATACGCACCGGAACTGGTACGTGTCGTGGTGCAGTCACCGACGGGACAGCAGAGCCAGGGGGGATTTCCGGTGTCGGAAGAGACGCAGACGACCAATTTCGTATTTGAAAATACGGTGTTGACACTGGATTACCGGATTGCAGGAAAGGAAAGTGGTGATTTGGTGATTTTTTTCCGGTTTAGCCGTCCGGCAGCTGGAATTTGGACTGTGTATGTTTATCCCGAACATGCAATTACGGGGGCGTTTCATATTTGGCTGCCGATTCAACCTTTGGTGGGGAATGATATACGCTTTATTGAACCGAATCCGGATACGACAGTTACGACTCCCGGCATGACGGAGTTAGCGATTACAGCAGGTGGATACAATGGTTTGAACGGGGCACGTTTTTTACAGTCTGGAAGAGGTTTTTCGGGTACGGGGCAGGTTAAACCGGAGTTTTGTGCACCTGCCGTAAATGTGTCTGGAGCAGATTTGCGGGGAAATTATATAGAGCAGACGGGGACTAGTGCGGCAGCAGCCATTACCGCTGGAGCGGCATCTTTGGTTCTGGAATGGGGACTGTTACGAGGGAATGCTCCTATGATGAATTCTGTAGAAGTAAAGAATTTACTCATCCGTGGTTGTGAACGGGAGCTGAACCGAACGTATCCCAATACGGAATGGGGATATGGCAAGCTAAATGTGTATCGTGCATTTCAGGTGTTGAGAGAATAATTTTTTTGTGCTATAATGCTTGGTATGGTGGAAAAGAATTTCTATTAGGAAAAGAAGGTACACATTATGGTAGCTATTGAACTAAAGAAAAATGAACATTTGGTGCGTAAGGGAGAAACCACGAAAGCTATTTATATCGTTTTGCGTGGCGCTGTAAACCTGCAGACCGAGTATAATCAGATTACACTCGGCACTGGTAGTGTGGTTGGATTTATGCTGGGGCTTTCGGACGAATATATTTGTGATTATGTGGCAGCGGAGGATTCTTTGATTGCTTCTTACAAATATGAGTCACCAGAGGATTATAAGGCGATTTTCAAGGAACAGCCGAAGTACTGCTATGCGTTTTTACATGCAGCCATCAAGCAGTATCGTACCATTTATGATAGCTACAAGGCATTGGAAGATGCTGCTCAGGAGATTTCAGATTTTATTGCAAAGCAGTATAGTGATTATGAGATTCATTGTGCACAAGCTGATTTTGATATGAAGGAAGTAGAGATCGGCGAACTTTCTGAGATTTTTGAACCAGAACCAATCCGTTCCTGGGAAACTGGATATTTCCGTGATTTGGTGGAGATGCCAGAGAAAAATTTACGTTATTTCTATAACGAAAAAGAAGATTTGACGATTGGCGTTCTTTTGCAGCTGGCAGAGATTATGAGCCGTATGATTGCCAATATGGACGCGTTGAAAGAATATATGCAGCGTGCCAAAGAAGGACTTCTTTGTGAAGATGAAGATTTGTTAGAGCTTTGGTATGACTTGGCGATGAAATATGCCTTAAGAGGCGATGACAGCGAGAATGTCGATAAACGTGTGGCCGAACTGGAGGAGTTCCTGCGTAGAACAGGCTTCTATCGTGAAGAAGAGATTGAAAACCGTCTGAATTATTACAAGTCTATGGATTTCCTTGATTTTGTACAGAATCATCAGACACATGTCGATATAGAGGAAAATGAAGATGGTGAAGTGGCAGAGGTATTGACCCGTGAGCAGGTGCTTAAGACAGATTTTGCTACTTATATCATGAAGTATGCAGGGTATGAGCAAGCAGAAATTGATGCTTGTAAGAAATTGATTGCAGAATATGCAGAAATTGCAGAAGTGCAGGATTATACACCAGAGATGCAGAAGATCCGTAGAGCTTTGACGAAAGTGTTCTATGAGATTTATGAGAAAGCATTTTTGCGTGCAGTACATGCCAGAACCATTTCTACCGTTATGAAACTGTTTTTCAATTTCGGCGTATTGGATTTACAGATGGCAGGAGAGCATCATTTGGATGAGCTCATGGCGATAAGTGAACTTTTGGATAATCAGTGGAAAGAGCAGAAGGAACGTGATGCAGAAGGTGAAAGCTTCAGTCATGTTTATTCCGCATACCAGTGGTTATGTTTGGTATATCGCGGTGAGAAAGAGCCTTCCAAGAATGAGTTTGATATTGATTATACTGGTCATTTGCTGGAAATGCGTAAAAATCATGAGATTACTCGTGAAGAGGAAAATGTTCTGAAACGTGACCAGCTGAAAAAGGTAGAATTCGAAATTCACAATATGTTTATGACCAATAACCGTATTACTTATGGTCGTATCACTACATTTTGTCCAGTGCTTCATAGCAAGGATTTCATGCGTTCCATTGATCAGCTTATCGTATCATCAATTACCATTAATGCTGCGATTGACAATATTCGTGAGCTGGATTATTCCTGCTTCTACCGAGAAGTATTCTTTGCTTCTCCGAAGTACGGTATTGAGCGTACCGAAATTATGAAAGAGGTACTTCCAGACGTTATCCTTATGCCAAATATCGGTAGCAGAGCGATGATGTGGCAGGAGACTGCGGGTGTAAAACGTGACACACCAGCGAGATTTATTTTCCCTGTTATGACCAGCAATGAATTGCCAGATATGATGTTAGAAACCATCGGAAGATATCGTTGGGAAATCTGCCGCAAGATTTTAGGCGTTCGCTGGAATGATATTCGTGAGAAATCATTGACCTCTGAGTTTTATGATTATATTCAGTTCTATCGTAAAAATAGAGATTTGTCCCAGCAGGCAAAAGAAAAAGTAAAAGCTGATTTGGTACATGCGAAAAACAATTACCGTGAAGTATTCGTAGCGGATTACTTGGGATGGATGAAGTATGAATCCCAGGGTAATTTCCGTTTGAATAAGGTTTCGCGTCGTATTATTTCTGAGTATGTTCCGTTTAAGGCGGAGGTACGAAAGAAGTTGGAAGAAAATCCAATGTACAAGGAACTTTTCACAAAGAGCAATATTATTGCGGCTCGTAAGCGAGAAAAAGAAAAGGCATTATTTGACCGTTATGTGGCTGCAGGTGGTGCGATTACCCCTGAATTAGAGGCGCATTTAAAGTATTACGGTATTCAAATGTAAAATTTTGCAGCCTATGACATATAGGTGAGTAATTAGGAATAGGAGTGATAAATATGTCATACAAAGAACAAGTAAAGGCTTATGCAGAAGGTAAAAAGGACTTGTGTGTAAAAGTAGACACAATTCCGGAAGAACTATTTCAGAAGTTTGGGGTAAATAGAGGACTTCGTGATTTGAATGGTAAGGGTGTTTTGACAGGTCTTACGACGATTTCGAAGGTAATCTCTTTTAAAAATATTGATGGGGTAAAGACACCTTGTGAAGGTGAACTTTGGTATCGTGGTCATCAGGTAAATAATCTGATTGATGATTTGGGCGAAACGGAGTTCGGTTTTGAAAAAACAGCGTATTTGCTTTTGTTCGGTGATTTGCCAACAGAAGAGGAGCTGGCTGAATTTTCTAAGGTATTGGGCGATTGTCGTAGAGTTCCTACGAACTTTACAAGAGACGTTATCATGAAAGCACCATCGAAGGATATTATGAATTCCATGACAAGAAGTATTTTGACCTTGGCATCTTATGATGGGCAGACATCAGATGCAAGTGTAGAAAATAGCTTGCGTCAGTGCATTCAGTTGATTGCGAACTTCCCACTTTTGGCTGTATATGCTTACCACGCATATAACCACTACGAAAATGGGGACAGTATGTATATTCACAGACCAGACCCTACACTTTCCACCGCAGAGAACTTCCTCAAGATGCTTCGTCCAGACCAGAAGTATACAGAACTCGAAGCGAAGGTATTAGACGTAGCACTTATGCTTCATATGGAGCACGGTGGTGGTAATAACTCTACATTTACTACTCGTGTCGTTACTTCGGCGGGTACGGATACATATTCTGCGATTGCAGCAGCGATGTCTTCTTTGAAAGGACCAAAGCATGGTGGTGCAAATATCAAAGTTATGGAAATGATGGACGATATCCGCACAAATGTAAAGGACTGGGAAGACCGTGAAGAAGTGAAAGCATATCTGGCACGTATGTTAAATGGAGAAGTCTTCGATAAGAAAGGTCTTATCTATGGTATGGGCCATGCGGTATATTCTTTATCCGATCCTCGTGAACGTATCTTCAAAGGCTATGTAGAAGAGCTTGCGGTAGCCAAGGGACAGGATAAGGAAATGCATCTTTATAACTTAATCGAAGAACTGGCACCAGAATTGATTGCTGAAAAACGTCATATTTTCAAAGGTGTTAGTCCAAACGTCGACTTTTACAGTGGATTTGTTTATGAGATGCTGGATATTCCAAAGGAACTTTATACACCACTGTTTGCGATTGCACGTATTGTAGGATGGAGTGCACATCGTATCGAAGAAATGATCGGTATGAATAAGATTATTCGTCCTGCATATAAGAGTATCATGGAAGAAGTAGAATAGTATTTGAATAAATAAAAGTATACAACATCTAGTGTGATGTGTTATAATATTGATAAGTTTAAGGAATGAAACTTATTAAGGGATATTACTTAGGAGGAAAATAAGTATGGGTTTATTCGGGAAAAAGGAAGCAGATGCTGATTCTGAAATGATTGTAAATAAAGAGTTTCAGTTTTCAGACAAAACGCAGCAGTTGATTCGCGGCAACCGCTTCATGGCATTGGCAAATACAACATATTATTTGTATGTAATTGCGATGTTGTTGGTGTCTATGGCACGTGGCGAACGTAGTGTAGGTTTTTGTGGCTTAATCATTATCATGATTCTTATTTCATTGTCCGTTATGTGGATTATTTTTCTTAGAAATAAGAAAAGTACCAAAATGAGATATACATCGTTGATAGGATTATGTATGATTAGCTGGATTATCAGCTTTGCATATACACAGGACTTTGCAACCATTATCGGTGCTTTTACATTGGTAAGTGGAATTATCTATTTTGATAAGAAATATGCATTGATTTCTGGTATTGCATATATTGGTGCAATTTGTTTTGCTACATTTTACAAGATGTCAACAGGGGAAAATACAGGAAGTATGGGATTGGTAGATTACCTTTTCGTAGTTAGTGCGGTAGTTTTACTTGTTGTAATTATTAACTTAACGACCAGTGTAGCAAAACTTTTTAACGATCATTCTGTAGGTGCGGCTGCAGCAGAACAGGCACGTCAGAAAGAAATTATGGATGATGTACTGAACGTAGCAAACGAAGTTCGCAAGGGAACAGAAAATGCGATGGGTATTATCAATCAGTTAAATGAATCTTCTGAAGTAGTAAACAATGCGATGAAAGATATTTCTGATAGTACATATAGCACTTCTGAAAGCATTCAGACTCAGACGACTATGACCCAGAATATTCAGGAATCCATTCAGGTTACCATCGAGAGCTCTGAAAACATGGTTCGCGTGGCTCAGCAGTCCAACGAACTCAATCAGCAGAACTTAGTTCTCATGGGTGACTTGAAACAGCAGTCCCAGGTAATTGCAGAAACCAATGGCGATGTAGCAGAAGCGATGAAAGCACTGCAGGAACGTACACAGGCTGTAAAGGGTATCGCAGATACTATTTTCTCAATCTCTAGCCAGACGAACTTACTTGCTTTGAATGCTTCTATCGAAAGTGCCCGTGCTGGTGAAGCAGGCCGTGGTTTTGCAGTAGTAGCGGATGAAATCAGACAGTTAGCAGAAAAAACACGTGTGGAAACAGAAAATATCGCTCGTATTTTAGAAGAGCTTTCTGACAACGCACAGCAGGCAACCGATGCAGTTGGTCGTTCTGTAGAAGCTGCGGGTGTTCAGGATCAGATGATTGAACAGGTATCTCAGAGCTTTGAAGAAATGAGCAATAATGTAAATGGTCTTATTGATGAAATCGAAAATATCGATAACCTGCTTACAAGTCTTTCTGAAGCAAACAACTTAATTGTAGATAATATCTCAAATCTTTCTGCTACCACAGAAGAAGTAACCGCTTCTTCTATGCAGGCGACAGAAATGACAGTTGAAAACTTAGATAACGCAGAAAATGCTAAGACAGAACTTTCTAACGTATTGGATGTTTCACATCAGTTGGATAAATACATGTAAGCTATAAGATGTAAGAATGCCCCGTATTCTAAAATGGAATACGGGGTCTTCTTGATTTATGGGGCAGAAAGGCTTAAAATAAGAATATCTTTTTAGACAAAGAAAGGGAAGTAGATATGTTGGAAAGAACAATGGTGAAAATTGAGGGCGGAGTTTGTGCGGCGAAAGGTTTCCAGGCAAACGGTTTAAATTGCGGTCTCAATCCAGATAAAAATAAAAATGACTTAGGTTTGGTATTATCAGATGTTTTATGCGATACAGCAGCAGTATATACGAGTAATAAGGTAAAAGGTGCTCCAATTACTGTTACAAAGGCTAATTTGGAGAAATCTGGAAAGAAATCCAAAGCTGTTATTGTAAATAGCAAGAATGCCAATACCTGTAATGCAGATGGTGTGGAAAAAGCACAGAAGATGTGTCAGTTGACAGCGTCTGAGTTGAATGCAAAAGGATATGAGGTTAAGGCAGAAGAGGTTATTGTGGCTTCTACAGGTGTAATCGGTCAGATTCTTCCGATTGAGCCGATTGCAGACAGTATGCAGGCTTTGGTAGCTGGATTAAGCTATGATGGCAACCAAAGGGCTGCAAATGCGATTATGACAACCGATACGGTTATGAAGGAATATGCAGTATCTTTCGAATTAGATGGAAAGACCTGTGTGGTTGGCGGTATGGCAAAAGGAAGCGGAATGATTCATCCGAATATGGCAACCACACTTAATTTTGTAACAACAGACCTTGCGATTGATGCAGAACTTTTGCAGAAAGCATTATCAGAAATTGTGAAGGTGACTTACAATTGTCTGAGTGTAGATGGTGATACTTCTACCAATGATATGCTTACTGTGATGGCGAATGGCTTAGCCGGAAATCCAAAGATTGACAGTGAAAATGAAGACTACGAAGTGTTCAAGACTGCCTTATATGAAGTGCTTATGAACTTAACCAAGATGTTGGCGAAGGATGGGGAAGGTGCTACGAAGCTTTTGGAATGCTCCTGTGCAGGCGCCCCTGATTTAGATACAGCAATTACGGTGGCGAAGAGTGTGATTTGTTCTCCATTATTCAAATGTGCGATGTTTGGAGAAGATGCTAACTGGGGACGAATTCTTTGTGCGATAGGTTATGCAGATGCGGAATTTGATATTGATAAGGTAGATGTGGCTCTTGCTTCTGCAAATGGAACGATTGAGGTTTGTGTAGATGGAGCAGGAGTAGCTTTTTCGGAGGAAGAAGCCAAGGTTGTGCTCGGTGCAGATGAAATTTATATTTTGGTAAATCTGAAACAGGGCGATGTAAGTGCCAAAGCATGGGGCTGTGATTTGACCTATGATTATGTAAAAATCAATGGAGATTACAGATCTTAATTGCAATGTCGAATTTTGTCGATAACAGGAAAATAGAGGGGAAAGGATATGAAAATAGGATTTATCGGATGTGGAAATATGGGACAGGCCATGATGTGGGGAATGCTTAGCTCTGGAAGAGTCAAGACTTCAGAAGTTCTGGTTTCCACCAAAACACTGGCATCTAAAGTGAATTTGCAGAAAAAGTATGGTGTAGAAACTGTTGAGAAAAATGTGGAAGTAGCGATGCTTTCGGATATTATTTTTCTTGCAGTAAAGCCTCAGTATTATGAAGAGGTAATTCAGGAAATTAAAGGTGCGATTTGGGAAAATAAAATATTAGTATCGATTGCACCCGGTAAGACCTTGGCATGGTTAGAAGAGCAGGTGGGTAGACGTGTAAAAATCGTACGTGCTATGCCAAATACTCCTTCTATGGTGAAAGAAGGTATGACCGGTATCTGTGCCAATGATTTGGTGACGCCAAGCGAATTTGATATGATTTGTAAACTGTTCAATACATTCTCCAAGACTGAAATTGTGACAGAACATTTGATGGATGTGGTAACCGCAGTGAGTGGTAGCTCGCCAGCATATGTGTTTATGTTTATCGAAGCAATGGCGGATGCGGCAGTAGAAGGCGGTATGCCAAGAGCACAGGCTTATACTTTTGCAGCACAGGCTGTTTTGGGTAGTGCCAAGATGGTATTGGAGACGGGAATGCATCCAGGCCAATTAAAGGATATGGTATGTTCTCCAGGCGGTACGACGATTCAGGCAGTGCATGCGCTGGAAGAGAAAGGAATGCGTGCTGCAGTTATGGATGCGATGAAAATATGCCTAGACAAATCCAGAAATATGTAATAAAATATATGCATTGAGTACGTTTTGAAGGAGAAAATAAATGAGTCAGGCAAAAGTTGATCAGTATAAAAAAGAAAAAGCGAATCGTAAAGTGACTATGGCAAAAGAAAAACGCCAGAAAATGATTATCAAAATCTGTAGCGGTGCAGTACTTCTCGTTCTTGTTGCATGGGTTGGTATCAGTACAGTAGATTTTATCTACGAAAGTCGTCCACAGGACACTGTTTATGTAGAAACTACAGAAATCGATAACTATTTAGAATCTCTTTATGAAGAAGAAACTACTGAAAAATAATTTTTAATCAAAGAAACAGACTAGGACAGCATGGAAACGTGCTGTCCTCTATTTTTACATCTATGGTAGCATTCGAAGGTGTTGTGTCGGGTTGGAATAAGATATAGAGTAGAAGCAGTACGATAACGCACAGGATGGCTACAGTAGCATAGAATAGAATGTCCTTTAGTTTAATTACTACAATCTTTGTTTTTGCACTCATTTTTCCACCTCACAATTCATTTATATATCTTATGAACGCTTTTTGAAATTTATACTTAATTTTTAAATTTCTCTGTCTATAAATATAAATTTGTCAACACCCTTGTTTTTATATTTCGAAATATATATGTCTCTGTATTTTGCATGCATTTTCTCTCGGTTAAGAAAAACGCTTTATTTCTAAGAAGCACTCTGCTTGCTTTTTTGATTTATTCTGTCTGTCAAAAGTTTTACAATCTGCACCGCTTTGTCCGTGTGCAAAAGGACACCCTTACGAGAATTTCTAAGTTTCTCTTATGTGGGCAGGATTATAAAATGTCATGAGCCATGCAAACTGTCTGAGGTACCGCGCTTGCACCGAGTTTTTGCATGGCTCATGTAATATCAACTTTATAAGACTGCCCACATTAGAGAAACAGAAATGGGAGTACGGTGTCTGTTGCACAACGGACAAAGCGGTGCAGATAGTAAAAG
>JAFUPI010000080.1 GCA_017481285.1 Agathobacter sp.
ATATTTACTCCATTCTGAAATTATTTGCACTTATTATATCATATATGGTAAAATAAATTAAGTATGTATACTTGGGGGTATAATATGAACTTCATCGACGAATATAATCAGAAAAAAGTTTCTGCCGACGAAGCTGTGAAAGTCATTCAGTCTGGCGACTGGGTGGACTATGGTTTTTGTGTAACAACCGTGGATGCACTTGACAAAGCACTTGCCAAACGCACCGACGAATTAACCAATATAAATTTAAGAGGTGCCATCCTTCCAAAGATGCCCGCCGTTTTTGAACGAGAAGATGCTGGTCAACATTTTACTTGGAATTCCTGGCACTTCAGCGGCGTCGAACGCAAGCTCGCCGCACGTGGCCTTGCTTATTACGCATCTATTTCTTATTCGGAGCTGCCTCGTTACTACGAAGACATCGATACCCCTAGCCGAGTGGTTATGATGCAGGTAGCACCAATGGATGAAAATGGGTACTTCAATTTTGGTCCAAGTGCTTCTCACCTGGCTGCTGCATGCAGACGTGCAGAAGTTGTGATTGTAGAAGTAAACCAAAATATGCCATACTGTATTGGAGGACCAGAAGCTGGTGTGCATATTTCGCAGGTTGATTTCATCGTAGAAGGAGACAACCTGCCTATCACTGCATTGCAATCTAGCGGTGAAGCTTCTGATGTGGACAAGGCTATTGCCCAGCAAATCGTAGAACATATTCCAAATCGAGCATGTCTGCAGTTGGGCATTGGAGCTATGCCAAATACGGTTGGTTCTCTCATCGCCCATTCCGATTTGAAGGATTTAGGGGTACACACCGAAATTTATTCGGATGGTTTTGTAGATATTGCGCAAGCTGGAAAAATTACTGGTGCCTATAAAAATCTAGACCCACACCGACAAACTTATGTATTTGCAATGGGAACACAAAAGGTATATGATTATTTACACAATAACCAAGAAATGCTTAGTGCTCCTGCCAGTTATGTAAACGATATTCGAACCATCGCTGCACAGGATAACTTGATTTCAATTAACAATTGTGTCGATATTGATTTATTTGGGCAGATAAGTTCCGAAAGCTCCGGTTTTAAGCAAATTACTGGTGCTGGCGGACAGCTTGATTTTGTATTAGGTGCTTATCTTTCCAAAGGTGGCAAGAGCTTTATTTGTTGTTCTTCCACCTTTACAGACAAAAATGGCAATTTACATTCCCGCATACGCCCTACTCTTGCAGCCGGCTCTATTGTCACTGCAACCCGTGCCTGCGCTCAGTATGTGGCAACTGAACATGGTATGGTAAACGTAAAGGGCTTAAGCACCTGGCAACGTGCCGAGGCAATTATTTCGATTGCACATCCGGCTTTTCGGGAGGAATTAATACAAGAAGCTGACAAAATGGGGATATGGCGACGTAGTAACCATTAAATTTTAGGAGGTAATCATGAAAAAGATACTTGATGTTTTGAAAGAAAAAATGAGTTTTATCAAAGAAAAGTTCTTTACAAAGCACGAAAAACAACACTCTGAAAAATATTATAAACTTATTAATATATTAAATAGCTATTCTATTATATGGCATGCTCTACTATCTATGTTTGTCGTATTTCTGGTAGAACTTGCTTCCAGATGGAGTATTGTTTCGGCATTTAGCTTTATTGCAAAATCGCCATGGGCGTTTTTCTATAATTCGTTCATTGTTTTTGCATCCCTTACTTTGGTTTACTTATTCCGAAGAAGAGCTTTTGCCAGACTTATTATCAGTTCCTTCTGGATCATCTTAGGGATTATAAATGGTATCGTTCTTTCGAACCGTGTTACACCATTTGGTTTTGCCGATTTAACGGTAGTTTCTGACTTGCTTACCATGTTAGATACCTACGTTTCTCCAACCATGATGGCAATTATTATAGCGGCATCTCTTATTTTCATTATTATTTGTGCGCTTATATATATCCACGGACCTGTATATCAGGGAAAACAGCGACGCATCGTTTCGTTAGCTTCTATCTTAACCATCGTATTTATTGCTATTCCAGCTACCACTACTGTGGCACAGGAAAACAATATCATTGCTAGTTACTTTACCAATATTGCCCAAGGCTATATGGACTATGGATTTGTATATTCATTCTCTTCTGGTTTTGTAAACTGGGGCATGAAAGAACCTGCTGATTATGAAGAAGCCGTTATCGATGCTCTGATGCAGGCAGTAGAAAGCGAAAAAGCCGTTACGACTGTAACAACAGAAAATGGACCAAATATTATAACTGTTCTTTTGGAATCATTTGTAGATCCAAACGAGTTTAACTTTATGACATATAGTCAGGACCCAACACCTTTCTTCCATTACCTGGAAGATAATTACACCTCTGGTTACTTAACCATGCCGGTTGTTGGTGCAGGTACTGCAAACGCCGAGTTTGAAATTCTTACTGGTATGCGATTACACTACTTTGGAACAGGTGAATACCCATACAAAACTGTTTTAAAAGAAGTAGAAAACTGCGAAAGTATTGCATCTTATTTGAAATCCATCGGTTATGGAACCCATGCAGTACACAATAATGGTGGAAACTTCTACAGTCGTGTAAATGCATTCTCTATGATGGGCTTTGATTCTTTCACTAGTAAGGAATTAATGAATATCACAGAATTTACACCAAACGAAGGCTGGGCAGAGGATTCCATTCTTGCAGAAGAAACCATGAAAACCCTTACTTCAACTCCTGGGCCAGACTTAACCTATGTCATTACGGTAGGACAGCACGGTGTATATCCAGAAGAAAAAGTTATCGAAGAACCATATTGCGAAGTCTATGGACTTCCTACCGAAGGCGAAACAAATGCCTGGACTTATTACATGCACCAGGCAAACAAAACCGACCAGTTCATACAGGAACTTATCACTTATCTCGAAGAATTTGAAGAAGATACTATCGTAGTATTCTGGGGTGATCACCTTCCTACTTTTGGTCTGGAAGATTCCGAAATGGTTTCTGGTGACATCTACAAAACCAAATATGTTACTTGGAACAACTTTGGTTTAGAACAGAATGACAAAGATTTATATGCTTACCAGCTCATGGCTGATATCTTCAATCAGGTTGGTATTCATGATGGCACCATGGTGGCTTACCACCAGACACAGTGGGACAACCCAGATAACCAGGCTTATTTAGATGGCATCGAGCAGTTACAGTACGACATCCTTTACGGAAATCGCTACTGTTATGATGGCGATATCAACAAATATCCAGCCACCGATATTATCATGGGTATCGATGATGTCATTATTTCAGAAATGTATCCTTACACCGATGAAGAAGGCACCAATTGGGTAGTCCTTAAGGGAGAAAGCTTCACGAAATGGAGCCGCGTATATGTCAATGGTGACAAGATCGGAACTACCTATGTATCTGGAAATGAGCTTTGGATTAAAGCTTCTAAAATTGAAGATGGAGACAAAGTAGTCGTAAACCAGAATGGTTCCAAGAGCACGATTTTTAGAAGTTCTAATGAGTTTGTTTATCAGATACCTGCCGTAGATGATGTTGCTGAAACACAGACAACAGAAGGTACCGAAAATACTGAAAGTTCTGAAAATGCAGAGGGAACTACCCCATAGATGGGAATAAGCCAAATATATTCAACAAAAAAGCATCAACCTGCAAGCGAGCTTGCGTTGATGCTTTTTCATTGTCCTACTTGGCTTATTCAAAGAATATATTTAACTCCCCAAAGTTCGATTCCGCTTTAATGATAACATGTGGGGCATCCATATCGCGATTTGGTTCTCCATGTATACTCACATGCCCAAAAGTACTGTTCTGACTGATGGATGCACGCCAGGTATTTGGAATATAGATATTCATCTTACCAAAATTATTTTCCAAATCTATGGTGGCTTCTCCATTATAGACAGTGGCATTATTAAAATATACATTTGCAGAACCAAAGTCATTCTCCAATTTCGCACTACTGAAGGCTGCAGAATTCACATATTTGCTAGTAGAGTTGAAATTGTTCTCTAAAGAAACATGTCGGCCATCCGTCCACTCTTCTTTTTTCACATCATCGATGGAGCCTTCTTTCCATTCTCCATTATCTTTATAATGAATCTGTACTATTTTCTTCTTTTTTCCAATAATCATGTTTAAACCTATTGCTAAAAATATACCAGCTATAAACAATGGAAATGGCGCGATATCGGAAATTCCTAAATAATCCTCATACATCCATGCAAGCATGCACGCACACATAACGCAGGTAAAAAATTCTCTTTCTTTTAATCCGTATATCACTCCACAAGCAAAGCAAAACGTGAAAATTATTTTTATCCAAGGAATCTCTGGAATAATTCCTAAGGAAGTTCCCAAAATATTTATTGCAATCATAATCATAGCAAGTCCTATGCCTAGTTTTTTCTCTCTCATTATTTCATCAACCTCTTTTCTTCTAACTTCGTCATTAATAATTTCAGATAATTTCTCGAAACAAATACTTTTTTATTGGAGCCAGCGAACTCCACTTCGCTGGCACCTGTGATATTTTTGTTAATCGCCCTTACCTTGCTGGCATTTAAAATCGTGGACTTTGCTACTCGCACAAAATTTCCTGGAAGCAAATCCTCCAATTCATAAAGACGATATTTTGTTTCATAAATCTGCGTTGCGGTATGCACGACAACGCCGCTATCATCTGTTTCAAAGAAAAGAATTTCATCTATCGTAATATAATATTCCTTTTCTCCTCTGCTTACTTCTAGCTGCATTCTCGAATTGACCGCATCTGTGATACGCTTTTGAATCGATATCACATCTTCGTTTAAGGACTTACATCGAATGACGATTTCTTCTTCCGCAAGTCCATCATCAATTTCAATCTTTATCTTCATAACGTCTCCTGTTCTGTTGATAATTGCATTATAAAAAAAGAACCTCTCGATGTAAATACCTTTACACCAAGAGGTAAATTTTTAAAACTAAGTGGTAATTAGATACGTTCTAAAATTTCTTTTGCAACTTCTAAGTCTTTATTGTCGATGCTATAGAATTCACCCTTATCCGCAGCTTCTGCATAGGCAGGATTCAATGGGAGCTTACCAAGAAGGTTTACACCCAGTAAGTTAGACACTTCTTCAATTTTGCTTTCTCCAAAAATATGAATCTGCTTTCCACAATCAGGGCACTGTAAATAGCTGAAGTTTTCTACCACACCGAGTACTGGAATATGCATCATATTTGCCATATTATAGGCTTTTTTTACAATCATCTGTACCAATTCCTGTGGAGATGTAACGATAACGATACCGTTTACAGGAAGTGACTGAAATACTGTCAAAGGCACATCACCGGTTCCTGGTGGCATGTCCACAAAGAGATAATCGATTTCTCCCCAGAATGTATCACTCCAGAACTGTTTTACCGCACCTGCGATAACTGGTCCTCTCCATACAACAGGAGCCTCTTCATCATCCATCATTAAATTGATAGACATAATTTTGATGCCATCCTTACTTTCCATTGGAACGATACCGCGTTCTTCTCCGTATACCTGTCCCTTCACACCAAACATTTTAGGAATGGATGGTCCAGTAATATCAGCATCCAAAATACCTACTTTATATCCAGCTTTCGCCATCATAGAAGCCAGAGAAGCAGTCACAAAAGACTTTCCTACACCACCCTTGCCACTCACAACACCAATCACGTGTTTGATGTTAGAATGTGGATTCATCTCCTCTAACATACTTGTTTTTTCCTTACTTGGACATCCCTCACAGCTGCTTCTACCACAGGTAGATGCACTGCTACAGCTTGCATTTTCTGGCATTATAATTTCCTCCTAAATCTATATCATATCTCAACCAGGGGCGAGACGATGTATTTTCACACCAATGTCTAGTTTACACCTTTACTGCAGGTTTATCAATTGTAATTACAACAAAATAATTTTTCCCAATTTGTTCCCAAACCTTTTCCTGAATCATTTTTGTTGTCTCTGCATCGGATAAATAGAACTCATATGGCACTACTACATCGAAAATCATATTCGTATGTGTATCACCAAACACCACTCGAAAATCATGAAGCGAAAGCTTATCTCCAATTCCCTTCACCAATTCTACACACTGTGCTTTCAACTCGGTGACTCGTTCATCCGTGGTTACAACAGGATCCATATGAATCGTGGTAAGGCACCCCAATTCAACACGAAGTTTCATTTCCAGATTATCAATAACATCATGCAGCGACATCATATTTCCTTCTGCCGGAACTTCTGCATGCAAGGAGATAATTCTTCTTCCTGGGCCATAATCATGCACAATTAAATCATGAATCCCAATAATCGATTTTTTATCAAAATTCATAACCATTTCTTCAATCTGTTCTACAAACTCTGGGTCAGGTGCTTCTCCCAAAAGCGGACTTAAAGTCTCTTTTGCAGCATTAATACCTGCCACAAAAATCAAGATTCCTACTGCAATACCACAGAATCCATCAATCTGCACATCTGTAAAATGCCCGATAACCGTTGCAATTAAAACTACTGTGGTCGAAATACAATCACTTAAACTATCCACTGCAGTCGCCTTTAACGTGGCAGATTCAAATCGTTTTCCATATGTATAGTTGTAAAATGCCATATAACATTTTCCAATAATAGATGCTACCAAAATCAGCAATACTACAACCGAGAAATCCACACCGGTTGGATGAATAATTTTATCAATGGAATCCTTCACCAGTTCAAATCCCATCATCAAAATAACTGCTGATACGATGAGTCCAGACAAATATTCGATACGTCCATGTCCAAATGGATGATCGGAATCCGGTTTCTGCTCTGCTAGTTTAAATCCTATCAGGGTCACCAAAGAAGACCCTGCATCTGACAAATTGTTAAAAGCATCCGCTGTAATCGCAATAGAATTACTAATCAGACCTGCCACAAATTTTCCTATAAAAAGAAAAATATTTAATACAATACCCACGGTACCGCACAGTTTTCCATACGCACTTCTCTTTTTATCTGGGCTTAACTTTTCTAAACCCATCATTTTTGCCAATACTGCAACCATAACTATTCCTCTTCACACAGGCTATTCTACGAATCCCCATCGATCAAATGGGAAATATGTAAATATCGCTTTTCCTATGATTTTTTCTTTTGTTACATACGGATTATTCCATTCTCTGGCATCCGCAGAACGATTTCGATTATCGCCTAAGCAAAGATAACTATCCTCAGGAATTTGGAACACATAAGGCCCTGTCCCTCTGGTCCACTCTTCTTTCAAATATGGCTCCTCCAAGGCTTGTTCCGAATCACCGATATATATCTTCCCTTCCACAATCGTTACCGTCTCTCCTGGAAGCCCAATGATTCGTTTTACATATTTTTGTGTTTCATCATCTGGAAAATAAAAGAAGATGATATCTCCACGTGCAGGCTCTTCCGTCAGATATGCCAGACGGAAACCTAACAAATTATCCCCTGGCATAATACTATTTTCCATAGAGCCCGTAGGCACTGTCGCATTAATAATGATAAAATTTTTGAGAACGAATACAACAGCCATCGTAATCAGAAGTGTAAACGCAAAGCTTTTTATCTCCTTCTTCCAGTCGATTTCTTCATCCCCATCCTCTTCCCAGGCTTTTTTGTTTTTTGTATTTCTCTCATTTGGATTATCACTCGGAAAATCAAGAATGACTTCGTCATCTCCATTTAAATCCAAAATTTCTAAATCATCAAATCTCATACTATCCCTTAGCTGGCTGCTTCTATATTCTTTTCAATCGCAGCTCCGATTCTTTCTTTTACCAATGCTGCTATTTCATTGGATTTCAAATCTTTATATTCCTCATAATAGATTGGCTCTAAATAATGCAACTGCACCTTCAATGGATCACAGCCATCCTGATCCAATACCTTAAAACTATCAATCAGCGCAAATGGTACAATTGGTGCCTTTGATTTCATAACACACTTAAAAGTACCTGCATGAAATTCTCCCATATTATTTCCATCTTTGCTTCTGGTTCCTTCTGGGAAAATAACCATGTTTCGTCCATCCATAAGCTCTTTGGTAACACTCTGAATTACCTTCATCGACTGGCGCACATCCTCTCTATCCATTGGATACGAATGCGTACACTGCACAATCTGTTTCAAAAAAGGAATTTCGTTTAACTCTTTTTTCAAGACTGCTGCAATTGGACGATCAAAACTCTCTACAATAGCTATAATATCAAAGATTCCCTGATGATTTCCACACATAAGAAAACCATCCTTATCTGGAATATTTTCCAAACCTGTTATCCTCAGGTCAATGTTTCCTGACTTACAAACATGTTTCAGAATATAACGGATATGTTTATATTTCTCCTCATAGCTATAATCATCTGTATGTTTTGCATATTTACAGAGTTTTACCCAGGCTGCTGGTATAATTGGTAGATTTTTAAGTATCACCATTACTAATCTGTTCACAATAATTGCCTCACTTTTCTATCTCTCGTAAGAATCCATCTTTTCCCTTAAACTTATTATCGCTTCGGGCGACAGGAAATACCTACACCTAATGCGCCTTCACCGGTATGACAACAAATGCCCAGAGATAAGTTTCCTGCAAGTACATCCATGCCTGGAAATGCCTCTTTTACTTCTTCGATCCACGCATTCGTAGTTTCTTCGTCTGCACTAGTTGCTACTAAAAGATATGCATCCCCTCTATCATGATATTCTTTAAAGGTAACTTCTAAATCCTGCTGAATCGCTTCTAACATTTCTTTCTTGGCTTTCTTCATGCCACGGCTCTTTTTGTAGGTTTCCAATAAGCCTACACCTAATTTCAAGATTGGTTTGATATTAAGCACAGTTCCAAGAGCTGCAGTTGCCGCCGAAATACGTCCACCCTTCTGTAAAAACTCTAAGGTCTCCACCGCAATATATATCGACATCTTGTCCTTTTCTGCCTCTAAGATTTCTTTAACCTTTGCTGCATCGTAACCCTCTTTCACCATTTCCTGAGCATCCATAATCGAACGCACCAATGGCGTAGAAACTCGACCATTGTCTACAACAAATACTTTGCCTTCAAATTCCTCATCCTGTGCCAGCATCATAGCTGTTCCACAGGAACCACTTAAGCCACTGCTCATTGGAATATAAACTAATTCATCATATTCTTTTAAAGCATCTCTCCAGAATTCCATTACTGCCTCTGGGGATGGTTGAGAAGTAGATACTTTCTTATCTGCATTTAACTGTTCAAAAAACTCTTCTCTGGTGATAGATACTTCTTCGTAATAACATTCTTCCTCTACATAGAATGGCATTGGCAATACACGAATACCCATGTCTTCTGCCATCGCTGGCGTGATACCACTGTGACTATCTGTTGCAATTCCAATTTTACTCATTTCTTGCACCTTTCCTACTTTTATTATAAATAAAGTATTATCTTATCTATTATAGTCTAAACCAGGTATGTTTGTAAAATGTTAAAGCATAAAAAGTTTATAAAAATAAAAAGCCCCGAGAGCGTATTCGCCCCCGAGACCTTTTAGCATAGTTATATAATTCATTGAGTGTTCGTAGTTCATCCACTCGACTAAGCTTCGAACTGCGTTACACTTGTTCTTAGCAAGTCTCGGGATGGGCTTTCGCACTAGGTTCGAAAGAACCTCACCAAGTGCTCAATGCCTAGAATACACCCTGAGCAAGCATAGCTTCTGCAACCTTCTTGAAGCCTGCAATGTTTGCACCAGCAACAAGGTTGTAGCCTAAGCCATATTCTTCAGCAGCTGCTGCAGATGAATCATGGATACCAATCATAATTCTATGTAATTTTTCATCTACTTCTTCTGCTGTCCAGCTATAACGTTCTGAGTTCTGGCTCATTTCAAGACCAGATACTAATACACCACCAGCATTAACTGCCTTAGAAGGTGCAACGATTGTATTTGGTTCTTCTAATAAGAATTTAAGTGCATCGTTTGTTGTTGGCATGTTAGCAACTTCGATGTAGTACTTAACGCCGTTTGCAACGATTTTCTTAGCTTCGTCCATGTTAACATCGTTCTGGGTTGCACATGGCATAACAATGTCAACCTTCTGTCCCCATGGTTTTTCACCTGGGAAGAACTGGCAGCCAAATTTATCAGCATAATCCTGAACTTTGTCACGTCCTGAAGAACGCATTTCAAGTAAGTAGTTAATCTTTTCTTCTGTTACGATTCCGTCTGGATCATAGATGTATCCATCTGGACCTGAAAGTGTAACTGCTTTTCCGCCTAATTCAGCAATTTTCTTAGCAGCACCCCAAGCTACGTTACCGAAGCCTGAAAGAGCAACTGTCTTGCCTTCGATAGATTCACCTTCGTGTTTCAATACTTCACATGTATAGTAAACTGCACCATAACCAGTAGCTTCTGGACGAATTAAAGAACCACCAAAAGAAAGTCCTTTACCTGTTAATGTACCGTTTTCGAAAGCACCTCTGATACGACGGTACTGGCCGTACATATAACCTACTTCTCTTGCACCTACACCGATATCACCAGCTGGAACGTCTACGTCTGGTCCAATGTGACGATATAATTCGGTCATAAATGCCTGACAGAATCTCATAACTTCTCCATCGCTCTTACCACGTGGATCAAAGTCAGAACCACCTTTTGCACCACCCATTGGAAGTGTGGTTAAACTGTTTTTGAAAGTCTGTTCAAAGCCTAAGAATTTCATGATGGATAAGTTTACCGATGGATGGAAACGAAGACCGCCCTTGTATGGTCCAATTGCACCATTAAACTGTACACGGTATCCACGGTTTACCTGTGTCTGACCATTGTCATCTACCCAAGCAACTCTAAATTCAATAACTCTTTCTGGTTCGCACATTCTTTCCAAAAGTGCAGCCTTTCTATATACTTCTTCATTTTTGTCTACAATTGGTTTCAGTGAAGATAACACTTCTTCTACAGTCTGTAAAAATTCAGGCTCCTGAGCATTTTTCTCCGAAACTTTTGCGATTACCTCATCTACGTATGACATAATATATTCCTCCTTTGTCATATTTTTATTCGCATATCTTTTGTATATGACTCCTTTTCTGTGATTTATTTTAATCCCATGTTTGTCATATTACAAGCAAAAATGTGTTTCCAGTCAATTCCAATTTTTTATGAATAATATTAGCACAAGTTATAACCTTTAGCGATTACTATAACATTTACTACAATATTTCTCCTAAAAAAATGCCCTTGACGAAAAGCAAAACATGTAGTATGTTATTTTTTGTAAACAAAATAATTTTTTGCTAGGGGTGCCTTTGGCTGAGATTATCGAAAGATATGACCCTCACTACTTGATCCGGTTAGTACCGGCGTAAGGAAGCGAATTGAAAGTTTGAAGACTTCTCCCTGGCAGCAGACAAGGAGGAGATTTTTTATGTCTATTTTTGCAATCCCAGTAACTGATGAGTGGGGTACTTCTTATCAGCTTACAACTGCTGGTTACACAGTTCTTGTAATCGCAATGATTGCTGCTTTACTCGTTGGATGCGCCATATTCGGTAGCAAAAGAAAATTTAGTGCAAAGCAGCTCACATTCTCTGCTATGGCGATCGCACTTGCCATGGTAACATCTATGCTCAAACTATGGGACATGCCTATGGGCGGTTCTGTCACATTGTTTAGCATGCTTTTTATCGCCCTAATCGGCAATTGGTATGGTCTCGGTGTAGGTCTTACTACAGGTCTTGCCTATGGTATCTTACAGCTGGTTATTGACCCATACATCATAAGCTTCCCTCAGATGCTTTTGGACTACATCTTTGCCTTTGGAGCACTCGGTTTATCCGGTATTTTCTCCAAATCCAAAAATGGTCTTATCAAGGGATACATAGCCGCAGTACTCGGAAGATTTGTATTCTCTACGCTTTCAGGATATATTTTCTTCCCAACTTTTATGCCGGAATTCTTTGACAGCGCTGTTATTTACTCTATCTGCTATAATGGTGCATACATCGGTGCAGAAGCAATTCTTACACTTGTGCTTATCTGTTTACCACCAGTAGGCAAAGCTCTAAACCATGTAAAATCACTTGCTGATTAATAACGAGTTAACACTGGGAAATATCCCCTTCAAAAAAGTAAGAAATGGACCTTATTATATATTAAATGAACACCATTAGCGGGCCGTCGTTACTTAGCGAATGGCGATAGCAATCGTCATGAGCTTATGTAACGCGACGAGCACGCTATGAGCGAAAGTCGTGTGTGATTTTAATATATAATAAGGTCCATTTCGTAGTATTTAGAAAAATATTTTCCTGTGTTAACTCGTAATTATGCAAGTATCATTGCTACGCATCCGTAGATTCCTGCATCGTTACCAAGTGTTGCAATTCCAAAGCTTGTTTCTTTAAATGCATGGAATGCATTTTCCTTGAAGTGATCCTGAACGGTCTCGATTAAGATATCGCCAGCTTTTGAAACGCCACCACCAATAACAATAGATTCTGGATTAACTACACATGCAAGATTTGAAAGTGCAGCACCAAGAATGCTTCCTAATTCATCAACCAATTCTTTTGCTACTTCGTCGCCTGCTTTTGCTTCGTCAAAAATGTCTTTTGCTGTAAGTGGTTCAAAGTTACGAAGAGTTGTTGCATCATCGGTTTTAGAGAGTTTTCTCTTCGCCATACGTACGATACCTGTTGCTGATGCATACTGTTCTAAGCAGCCATATTTACCGCAGTTACATGCTTCGATTTCATCTGGATTAACAGTAATATGACCAATTTCGCCACCTGCTCCGTGGAAACCTGCAACGATTTTTCCATCAATGATGATGCCGCCGCCAACACCAGTTCCAAGTGTTACCATTACAACGTCTTTACAGCCCTTTGCAGCCCCCTGCCACATTTCACCCAATGCAGCTACGTTTGCATCGTTACCTACTTTTACTTCCAAGCCGGTAAGTGCACCTAATTCTTCTGCAACATTTACAATTCCCCATCCTAAGTTTACGCAACGATTTACAACGCCATTGCTCTTTACAGGACCAGGAACACCAACACCAACACCTTCTACCTGGTCTTTGCTGATTGCTTCCTGTGCTAACTTGTTATCAATTGCTTTCGCAATATCAGATAAAATCTCAGCACCACCATTTTCGGTATTTGTTTTGATTTCCCATTTGTCTAAGAGTGTTCCATCTGATTCGAAGAATCCCATTTTAATAGTTGTTCCTCCGATGTCTACACCAAATCCATATTTCTTCATAACACTGACCTCCGCAATATTTATATTAAATTTATCTTATCATAATCCTGGTTCTTCTTCCAGTACTTCTTCACCTGGATTTTCACCTTCTGCTGGCTCCTCGCCTTCCACTGGTTCTTCACCTTCCACAGGCTCTTCGCCCTCAACCGGTGCTTCGCCTTCTACTGGTTCTTCGCTCTCGGATTCAGGCGGATAATACTGATCCATAAACTCAGGCGAAAGCTGTGCATATGGAAGAAAATTCATCGGGGTCAAGCCCTCATGAATTGTTGTCATATAATCCTTCCAAATCTGAGCAGGATATGTACTACCACCTAATCCTTCCACGGTTTTCGGCAAATCACATCCAACCCATACGCTGGTCGTATAATATCTCGTATAACCGACGAACCAACCATCCTTATTGTCATTGGTTGTACCCGTTTTCCCAGCACATGGAATTCCTTCTAATGCAGCAACACTTCCTGTCCCATTTGTCATAGCAGAATGCAACACATCCGTCATCATTCGTGCAGCCGTTTCCCCATATATTTTGGTCCCTTCCTGCTGAGACACATACACTACATTTTCTGCTGCATCCACAATTTTTTTGATACAGGTAGGCGTTCGATAAATGCCATCATTTTCCAACGTAGCATAACCCGATGCCATTTCCAGAGCAGATGTACCACGGTTAAAACCACCCAAAGCAGTTGCCAAAACATAATCTGCCGAACGGATTTCTTTGAAATGCATATTCTTTAAGTACTGGAGTCCGACTTCCGGCGTAATCTGACTATATAATTTCCAGGCGGTTGGGTTTAAGGACTGCTCTACCGCAAAGCGAGCGGTTACCTCGCCATAATAATAGCTCATACTTGGACCGCCCTCGATTTCTTCATCCACAACAATGGTATCCGGTGTATTTCCCTTCTCAAAAAATGGCGTATACACAATAAGTGGTTTAATCGAACTACCCGGCTGTCGATGCGACTGATATGCTCTGTTTAGCGTGTAGATTCCTAATTCGTTTTGTTCTCTGCCCCCCACAATTGCCACTACATAACCAGTCTCATTATCGATACATACCGCTGAACCCTGCATCTTAAAAGCACCATTCTCGCCTACATCCGTAAAACCGCTCAATACTGTATTTAATGAGTTCTGCAATGCTTCCTGCTTGTTCAAATCAATGCTAGTATATATCTTATATCCTTCTGCGTAAATCTGTTTCTGACAATCTGCATAAAGCTCATCGTATTCTTCGTAATACGCCTGCTTTTCCTCTTCGCTTGCAAAATACTCCTTAAATTCAAAGCCCTGCATCTCCATCAATGCTCGGGTTGCACAGTAATATACATAAGTATCTACATAATTGTTTCTCTGTGACTTGATTTCCTGAGATGGCTGCAATACAATTTCCTCATGAATTGCAGTTAAATATGTAGCCTCATCTATTTTTCCATCTTCATACATATTGGAGAGAATTCGGTCTCTTCGTGCAATCGTGTTGTCATAATTTACAATCGGATCATATCGACTTGGACTATTCGGGATTGCACACAAAAATGCAATCTGGGACAAACTCAACTCCTTCAGCTCACAACTAAAGTATCCCGTACAGGCCGCCTGAATTCCATAATATCCATTCGCAAAATAGATGTTATTCAGGTAATATTCCATAATCTTATTTTTGCTGTAAAGCTTTTCCATCTCTACTGCAATAAATATTTCTTTCAGCTTTCTCTCCCAGCGTTTACCATTATCCAAGTAAATATTTCTCGCCAACTGCATCGTAATCGTACTCCCGCCCTGAGAAAGCGAGCCACTCTCTAAAACTGCTTTCGCCGAACGAATAAGTGCAAGAAAATCAATTCCATCGTGCTGATAAAAACGCTTGTCCTCTATACTAACCATTGCAGCTGCAAAATCCGCTGGAATATCTTCATATTCCACATAATCTGCTTCTTTTTCTCCTTTAATATAAGAAATCAACTGCCCATTGGCATCATAAACGATACTCGTTTGAGAGGGAATAAATGTAGTCTGCGTAGATTCTCTTACAAGACGAATCGCATCTTTTCGGATTTCCTGAATCTCTTTTGCATAACCACCATAGTTGTAATACAAAAAGCCTGCCAAAACGACCAGCATTAACACAATCTGAAGTTTTACAAGGAACCAAAAAAGCCTATGCTTTTTGTTCTTTTTCTTCTTCGCCATAATGCGCTCCTAAAATGTCATTCTA
Source organism: Agathobacter sp. (assembly GCA_017481285.1). Classification (GTDB taxonomy): domain Bacteria; phylum Bacillota; class Clostridia; order Lachnospirales; family Lachnospiraceae; genus Roseburia. The sequence goes on from JAFUPI010000080.1 coordinate 15,523, forward strand.
CCAGATATTTTATCCTTTTTTGTACATATACGCAAGATATCGTAGCTCTTTTTCACAAAAAGAAAATGGCCGGCATTTCTTCTCCAGAAATACCAGCCCAATTTTTACTGTTCCATATGTTTACCAAGAAATGTAGCTACAGTTTTTGCAATTTGTAGTAATGCCTCCTCTGAATTATTATTTTTCTCCTTGCTAATAATAATCACAGAACCAATACTGTCCCCATGTGAAAGTATTGTTGCAATAGCCTGGCGCTCATATCCTTTCTCATCTTCTTGTGTTATTTTGATACATTTGTTTTTGTCACCTGATATCACCTGATATGTTCTTTGGTCAATTGCTACCTGCATTTGCTCATCTAATAAATGTCCTTCAAACTCTTTTTTTCCTGTTCCTGCTGCTGCAATCACATAATCCCTATCTGTGACACATACCAACTCACCTAACGTCTGTGCAATACTCTCTGTAATACTTGTCGCAAACTCGCCCAACTCACCCACTGGCGAATATTTTTTCAGTAAAATCTCGCCTTCTCTACTCGTAAAAATCTCCATAGGATCGCCTTCTCGAATGCGCATGGTACGACGAATCTCTTTGGGAATTACAATTCTTCCTAAATCGTCTATTCTCCTTACAATACCTGTAGCTTTCATATAAAAAATTCCTCCATTTGCATTTACTAGTTGTAATCTAGTATCTGTAAATGGAGGCATTTTATACCTTATTCTAACTATTTATTAAAACGTTTGCTTTCCTCAATCAAAACAAGCTTTTCTGCTTCGGTTAGCTCATCCGTTACATCCAGAATAAACACATAGAACATCTTTGGTCCATCGATATATTCTGAAGTTTCCAAATGTCCTACATCATCTATCCAACGAACTTCTCCATCCTTGCGAATGATACGATAACGGATATAGTCCATATTTCGATCGTTTTCTTTTACCTGACTGCGAATTTCCCACTGTACACGTTTCACATCCTCTGGATGTACCAAACCTGGGAACGTGTTAGAGGTAAGTTGTTTAAATTCTGATGCAGTTTTACAACCAAAGAGCTGTACTACACGAGGATTTGCATATAAAAGATGTTCATCACCATCTGCCATATAAATAAAGAATCCGTCGGACATGGTATCCAGCATATTCGACATGTTTTTGCGTTTATTACTTTCTTTTTCTCGCATAATAGACTCAATGCTTCGAATCGTCATAATCGCAGTCTTTGGAGAACCATCCTCCTTACGCTCAGATACGGAGAATGAAGTAAGACACCATTCCAGTCCACCTTCTTGCGCACGTCTCTTGTATTTATACTCGACACTATCTTTTTTACGCAACACCTTTAATAAATTCTCTAAAGATAGGAACTCACGCACTCCTTTTTCATCGTATAAAGAAATCTTTCCTGCTTCAAAATGACGATTGATTACCTCTTCGTAATTACCACGATTCAGCATATCATTTTCATTTGGATAAATCATACGACAATAGTTATCCTGTAACTGTAAGAAATATACCTCACGGAAGGATTCCATAATATTATTGGAAACCTTTTCGTAAATATGTGAATGTGTTACGTCCTGCAAAATGCAACATGCGTAGCCTGGCTGAAATGGATAAAGCGATACGTCAAAATAGCGGTTGGAAATTGCGCTATATACATGCAGATTTGCTTTCTCGCCCTTATATGCGGCACGATAAGCATCCATCAAAAACTCTACCCATCTTTCCATAAAAAGCTTCGCCACGAGATAGCGTAGACGTTCCATATCTCCACCACTCATACGACTGAGCTCTTGGTTTGCATAATTAATTTCAAAATCTATCGGATTGCCACTAGCATCCAAAATAGGTCTGCCTACACCAAACGCACTTGGCAGATTTCCGTAATATTGCTCCATATAATCGCGATCTTTGTCCGTCAATTCTTCCAATGAATATTCCATAGAAGTTGGAACTACGGTATCTGCTTTCATATCTGTCATATCATTCAACGCTGCATAAAACAGTTTATGACCATCTTTTTCGCGCAGGAAAAACACTTTAATATTTACCCATAATGACACCCCATCTCTGCGCAGGAAATTGATAAAGCCGGATGCACCTTCTGCTGGTTTATCATATGCCTGAGCAAAGATAGAATACAGCAGCTGTCTGTCATCATCTCTTACACTATTCCAGAAACGTTTACGATATTCCTCTTCTTCCTGTCTAGGAATGCCCGCTAACTGGAAATATTGCTCATTCACGCGTGTAATCTCGATATGATTTTCGTACATATCATAGAATACCGCTGGACCTATAATATTATTAATTACGGTATCGTTAAATAGGTTCGTATCTAAAAATTCGCGTAAGTGAATTGATTCAGCCTGTCTATACCAGAACCCACTGTGATCTAAGCTGTCATCATCTACCAAAAGCTTCTCAAAGGCTTCAATTGACATTGGCTTGTAATATAAATAGCCCTGTGTATAGCAACAGCCCATCTTACGAAGCAGGTTTTCCTGTACCTGAGTTTCAACACCCTCTACTACAATAGGAATACGCATCTGTCTTGCCATATTGACTACAGACTCCAGAATACCAATTCCCTTTTCCTCTTCGTTTTCATTTATTTCCAGGAAACGCATATCCATTTTCAGCACGTCTACTGGAACGCTCTTCAACATATTTAAAGAAGAATATCCACTACCAAAATCATCCATCATAACGATGAAACCATAATCTCGCAAACGGGTTACTGTTTCTACAATGGAATCACCATCTTCCGCATAGGCACTTTCCGTAATCTCAATCTTCAGCAAATCTGGTGAGATGTCATATTTCTCCACCAGAGAAATTAAATATTTTGGAACATCCAGCGAAAAGATATCAATACGTGAAACATTTACCGATATCGGTACCGGTTTATATCCGCGGTCCATACACTGACGCAACCACTCACAAACCTTCGCCCACACGATACGGTCTAAATCCGCAATGAATCCATTCTTTTCCAAAACAGGAATAAACACACCTGGGGAAATCATTCCCTTTTCTGGTTTAATCCATCTTACCAGAGATTCTCCACCTACGATTTTACCCTTTGTAATATCGCACTGTGGCTGAATGAAAAATGTAAATTCATCATTATCCATACCTGCCTGAATCTCAGAAAGCAAACGGATTTCTTCTTCCACCTTGCCATCCATATCTGGATAGTATTCTTTGACACGATTGGTATAGTTTCCAATGACATAAGATAATGCAAGTGTTGCACGGTGATACATCACAGATGCTGGCTCCGAACGGTCTACAATTGTATAAATACCGTATGCTGGTGGATAACCCGTCGTATTGTTTTTATGACGAATTTCTTCTCGAATTCCTTCTCTCAACTGGTCTAATGTTTCTCTATTATACTCTGTGACCAAGGCAAAGTTATCCCCACCGAGATAACCAATCACGCCACCTTGTGTTTCTCTGTATGTACGAAGCATGTCCGCAATGAAACGAAGAAGATTGTCTCCTTCTTCTCTTCCATGTAACTGATTATAAAGTCGAAAATGCTCTACATCAATTGCCATCATACAATAGGTTTTATTGTCTACATTTTGAAGAAATTTCTCAACTTCTTCAAAGAAGGCTTTATCAAAGTATAAACCGGTTAGTTCGTTTATTCTTTCCATAACTATACTCTTCCTTCTCTCTTTTTACGTTTTTGCTCATACATATTTGCATCTGCAATATCAATCAAATCGCTAAGCTCCTTGACATCTTTTGCATTATATTTTGTAACACCAATACTTGCTGCCAGAGTAAATGAATTCTTTCCAGATTCATTTCGACGATCCATTGCATTTTGAAGGGATTGCAGTAAGTAGTTAATTTCTGCCTCATCTTCATAAGAGCCAAAGACTACAAACTCATCGCCTCCATATCGCATCGCCAGCATATCTCCTGTCAAACTTTCTTTGAAACATGCTGCCATTTCTTTAATCAAAGCATCTCCTGCCTCATGTCCTTGGGTGTCATTTACTTTTTTCAGCCCATCCACATCGGAAAACAGAACAAAGATTTTACTATCCTGAAGCTTCATAATTTCCAAAATCGTTTTTGCTTCATAATAAAAACCTGCTCGGTTATAAAGGTGTGTCAACGTATCATAACTCCATACATTATTCAGCTTAATTACTGCATCCTGTAAAAGCATTTTCTTACGAATATTTTCAAAAGCCACACCAATATTCATCAGCCAGGAATAATACAAACTATTCATCAGTGCTAATTTATCATTTCCGCTTACCGCATATCCATAACAGCAGTTTTGGAAGTAAATCGGTGTAACAACATAATAATTTCCGCTACCATTACGTTCTCTGATTTCCTTCGGAAGCACCATTCCTTTTGGAAATGCTTTGTAACTATGAATCGCATCCACCTCATATGCTAATGGCAGTTCCATTTTCTCTGTATAATCTGTATTTACCTGTTGTAAATCAAAGTCTCCGCCCATATTGGATTCTGGAAGCGCAAACACCTTGGATGTATCACAAAGACAAAGGTAAAATGCTTTCAAGCTAATTCGATGTATCGCCTGTTTCACAATCGGAATTACTTCCTCTGGACTCTGCAATCCAGAAAATTGTGCCAGGTTTGCATTAATCATCTCCGATAAATGATTGCTATAGATATCCTTTTGGATATATTTGTATTTCAAACGATTGATATCAATATCATCTGCCGTACCGCAACCACAGCTTTCTCTTCCACTTGGTTCGGTAGATACCTTAATACACTCTGATTCTTTTCCATCTAGAATGTCGAGCATTTCGTAAATCGCACGATATCCCAGTTCATGTGGGTTTTTATCAATCGATGTAATCGATGGATTGCTATACATTGCAGATTCGCTATTATCAAAACCTGTTAAAAGAACGTCTTTCGGAACAGAAATGCCAATCATCTTGAAATATTCCATCACACCTACTGCCATAGCATCATTGGCACAGGCAATCGCCTCTGGCTTCAAGCCCATCATGTTCATTTTTATTGCGGTCTGATAACCACTCTCTAAGGTAAATGCACCTTCAAAAACATTATCCTCCTTGAACGGAATATGATTATCATTCAAAGCATCCACATATCCCTGATAGCGATTGTCTGCCTCTAAATATCCCACTGGTCCTCGCACATATACAATGTCCTTGCAATTATGCTCTTTGATTAAATGCTCCACCATCTTATATTGTGCATCATAACTGGAAGTTAAAAGACAGCCATGACCCTCTATCACACGATCCAAAGTAATATAAGGAATCTGACTATTTCGTATTTTGTCCATAACAAAGGACGCAACTGGCGGATACTGAATCGTATCAGGTGCCACAATCACTCCATCGAAATATTCGAAATCTGGAAGCTCCATAATCTGGTATGCCCCCTGTGCACTTTCTTTATTATTCTGTCGGAAGGAATGGTTTGTAAAAATATAGATATTGCAATCCCTTTCCTTGGTCGCATCTATCATACCATCCATAATATGTCTTTGGTGTTCCATATTGATAGAACCCATCAATATTGCAATATTTTTACTCAATGTTAAAAACCTCTTTTCCCAATATTACCCATAAAATGATAAATTCCCCAATTTCGCATATATCAAAATTGTATAATCACTTTCGTAACTTGTCAACAAATTGTCAGTAAAATCTCTTCCAGCACCTCCCGCTTCTCTTTTCCGTCGACAGTTATAATTTTATCTGCTGCTGCAAGATATCGTGGCAATCTTTTCTCCATCAGTGATGAGATATATTCTACATTCATATTTCCGTTTAAAAGAGGACGTGTAGTGCTATGACGCACTCTTTGATAAATTGTTTCTGGTTGTGCGGATAGATAAATAATCTGCCCGTTTTTCTTCATATTTTCTACATTTTCCGGACGGAGAATTGCTCCACCTCCACAGGACACAACCGCTCCACCTTTTTCGGTAATCCGGAGAACTAATTCGCTTTCCAAATCACGGAAATGATTTTCTCCATACTTCTCAAAAATCTCATTAATGGACAGTCCTGCTTCTGCTTCAATGGTTTCATCCATCTCAATTAACTCTGCCCCCATCTCCTCTGTCAGCAGACGAGCCATTGTACTTTTTCCACAGCCCATAAAACCAATTAGAAAAATATTTTTATTTACTTCCATATAAAAGCTCCTTTACATCCTCTACTGGCATTTCCATACCTGTGTACAACTGGAATGCAGAAGCTCCTTGCCAAACCAGCATGCCTTTTCCGCCTACGCAAGTGCAGCCTGCCGCCTTCGCTTCTCGCAAAAGCTTGGTTTCCTCTGGATTATAAACAATATCTGCCACAACCAAATCTGTACGCAGCCATGAAGTATCTTTGATAATACTCTGATCCTCCATTGGTTTCATGCCTACGATAGTAGCATTTACAAAAATATCTGCATCTGCTAATTCATCCTTCAATTTATCTGCATCATCAATATCATATACATTTACTACACAAGTTGGTACAGCAGCTTTTATTTTTTCTGCCGTTGCTAACGTACGTGCAAAGAAACTGTCCTTTTTATTAAATATCGTAATCTCTTTTGCTCCGTCTAGAGCACACTGAACCTGAATTGCCGTAGCGGCACCACCGCCACCTGCAACTACCATTTTCTTTCCTACAATAGAAACACCGTGGTCTTTCAAATTATTTACAAAGCCTTCCCCATCTGTCATATGCCCGATGAGTTTTCCATCCTCATTGACAATCGTATTCACTGCTCCGATAATCTGAGCCGCTGGCGAAAGCTCGTCCATATAACGTGCCGCTTCCACCTTGTCCGGCATAGTTACATTCATACCACGCATGTTAAAAAGACGCATCGCATTTAATGCCTCCTTCACGCCATCTTCCTTCACGTCAAATGCTACATAAGCATAATCCAATCCCAATTTTTCAAAGCTGTAATTATACATAGCTGGCGAACCAGAATGTCCCACCGGTGAACCAATCAATGCCAAAAGTCTTGTGTGACCCGAAATTCTCTTTTCCATATCTTTTGACGTGCAACCCATAGATTGCACTTCCTTTCTTTACAAATACTCTAATAACTCTAATGGTCGGTCAATCATGATTCCCGCACCACTCTCCATTAAAAACGCCTCGTCACGGAAGCCCCAGGAAACAGAAATACAACGGATATCCGCATTTTTTGCAGTCTGGATATCTACATCGGAATCTCCCACATAAACTGCATGTTCCTTGTCTATCTTCATAATACGAAGTGCCTCATTTACAGAATCTGGCTCTGGTTTTCTTCCAATACCCTCTCGCTCGCCAATTGCAACATCCACATATTCTGCAAAGTGGATTTCATTTAATTCCTTTACACCTGCATCAATTTTGTTCGATACAATCGCCATTTTTACCCCTCTGCCCTTCAGTTCTTTCATAAGATCCAAAATGCCTTCATAAGGAACTGTTTTGATATTGCAATGGGTTTTATAGTACTCTCGGAAAAATTCAAATAAACTTTCAAACACTGGATTTTCAGCTCCGTCCGGCACCGCCTGAATCATAAGATTTCGTAATCCTTTTCCTACGAATCCACGCACCTCTTCTATGCCACGTGTTGGCTGTCCGAATTTTTCCAAAGACCAATTTACTGCATCTGTCAAATCATATAAAGTATCCAATAAGGTTCCATCCAAGTCAAAAATAACCGCCTCGATGTGTTCTCTGTTTTCGAAATACTCTACCATACGATATTCCAAATAGGACTTAATCGCTGACATGGATGGTCTTTCCGAGCTACCCGTATCGTCCAACACCATTCTTGGCTCTGTACCTATTTTACGGCAATAGGTTTCATATTCCTTCGTCAACAAATTCATCTGTATGGTTCCACCAGCCTTCACCTGATGTCCACCGCCAGAACCAATACCACTACATAATTTAGCCGCTAATTCATTTGCTTTGATGTCCTCTTCACAGCTTCGTACCGAAAGCTTCACGCCATTTGGTAAAATAGAGAATACTACGCATACATCAATCGAATCCACTTCCAGCACCATATCGCTAATCAGACCCAATACATTCGGATCACATGGTCCTGCTTTTACCACTGCAAAACGATATTGTTCATTATAATCACAACGAAGAAGTGCTGCACCTGCAGTTTCAAGTTCTTCAATCGAAATATTTGCATTGCGAAGCTTCGTAATCAAGCCTGTATTATATTTTGCACTATCGCGAAGCTCCATATCTTTTTCATGATATATCTCTTCTAAATTACCTGTATCTGTATATAAACCATAATATAATGCTGTGGCTATATTTTCGTTCTCATTTGGGTCAATGCCTTCTTCTTTGAGCATGTTCCAAACCAAAGTGGAGCAAGCACCTAAATTGCTCTGTACTTCATGCAGCTTAGGCAGTTTCTTGCTTACACGATGATGATCAATTACCGCCACCGACTCTGCTGGATAGAGCGTCACATTGCCCTCTCCATACTGACAATCCACCGTGACCAATAACTCGGTAGGTGCTTCCTTACTCGTGTGTCTCACATTCTCAATCGGAATTTCCAATTCTTTCACCATCATCACCAGATTGCTCTTTCGGATAATGTTTCTACCACCATAAACAAGACGCACATCTTTCCCGTTTTCCTTCAGATAAGTATAGATGGCAAAACCACTGGCAATGGCATCTGCATCTGGATTATCATGACACTGCACGATAATTTGATTGTATTTTAGTAATTTGCTCAATCGCATAGCTACTCCTCTATTCTTCGAAATATGGGAAGAATATACTACTTTTATTTTTTGAATCAAAGAGTCCGTTCTACTGCAGACTCTCATATTTTTTAATCCACTCTAACTCCTTGCCCAAGGCATCTTCCACATGGAGATATTTTTCCTTTTCCAAAGAATAGTATCCTCTTGCATTAATGGCTGGCACTACTTCCATCAAATCTAACATAAACTGATTATATGCTGGCAAATCAATTCCTGCCCGCTCTAATGCCAAACTGGAAAGATAATTTAAACTGGTAATTTCTACGGTTTCCTCTGGTGTATCATAATTCGTCCAAATAAAAAATGGCACCGTATACAACGCTTCCAATTCTTTCATCGTCAAGCCGGATAGTCCTTTTCCATTTAGTATTTCATAAAACTTTCGGTTTAAACTTGGCTGATGATCCCCAAAGAAAATAATTTCTACCGGCTCCTCAACAATAGAAAAATACGTCACAAAATCCCGCAACGCATTGTCGCTTTCTCGAATCAGAGAAAAATACTGATTCGCATCGGTATAGGAACGCCCAATTTTGTAGTATTTTTCTTCAAAATTATCATAATCTTTGGTATACCCACCATGGTTCTGCATACTAATCGACATGATAAACAATTTCTCGTTTACCTTACGGTTCTCGTACCGTTCGATAATCTTATTGTACATTTCTTCATCTGAAATATATTTTCGAATCAGCTGACTTTGGTCGAAATGTTCAATGAAATAGCTTTCCTCAAACCCCAGCTTCGGATATACCAAATTACGGCTCCAACCAGTGTCATAATAAGGATGCATTGCTACACAGGTATAGCCCTCGTTTTTCAAAGTGCTTACCATAGAACTTGGTGTATCATTCAAATATTGCTGATATACTACCGAACCCACGGGTAAAAAGGCCATGGAACCACCCGTCATAAATTCCCATTCAGAATTTGGAGTCTTTGCACCAAACACCGAAGATAAGGCATAGCCTTTTATCGTATTTTCCTGAAGAGAATCCATAAACGGAGTCAATGGCTCGTTGGTTTGAAGCTCCCCTATTACACTCAAATCTGCAAAGGACTCATTCATTACAACAATAATCGTCGGCTCTTTCTCTAAAGTATCTCCAATTGGATTTTCCTCTTTCTGTGCATACTCCTGTTCCAGGTCCACGATGGTTTCTACTTCATATCCCTCTGGTGCTTCCACAAAGCTATCTCTTGCACTCAATACAAAGTTTAAAACATAGCCATTCTTGTAGGAACCTTTCTGCTCCCAAGTTTCCGTATTGATACCATCTACCTCGATAGAAATGACCAAACCTAGCCACACTGCTGTCAATCCGCTTAACAGCCGCAAAAATATAGCTTTTTTAAAAGTAATACGAAAAACGCTCGCGATTGCAAAAAAGATAAGCGAAGCAATGATTACATGCCAGCCTCTCTCACTCACTTCCAGCTTATAGTTTCCTGCTACACTGAGTCCTGTTCCAATGGAGCGTATATCAGCAAAGATGAATTCATTCTCACGAAACAGATATACGTAATAATTCACAAATGCAAGTATCATAAAAAAACCATGGGAAAGCATCGCACTCAAGCCCACTCGATTCGTGATACAAAGCACCAACAGATATACTACTAACACACAGCCTCTGTTTAAATCCCATTTAGTATCGGAAAGTTTCTCAAACAGTTCTGGCTCCAGCAAAAGATACTGTACCATGTATGTCGTAAATCTGCTCCCTATAATTACTAGCAAAATCGTCCAAAACCAGTAAAGCTTCTTATTCGTTACAATCGGTTTTACTTTGTTCCAAATTTGTTTCATCTCTATAATCCAAAAAATTCTTTGATTTGTTCGCTGATAATTTTCATCAAGCGAGTTCTAGCCTCTACACTTGCCCATGCAATATGTGGGGTAATGATTAGCTTATTGCTATCCTTAATTGTCCGAAGTGGATTCTGTACGCTCATCGGTTCTACGGACAATACATCTAATCCTGCGGCTGCAATCTGCCCTTCATTCAAAGCATCCACCAAATCCTGTTCTACCACAATTGGCCCTCTGCCAACATTGATAAAAATCGCATTTTCTTTCATCTTAGCAAATGCCATTTTGTCAAACAGCCCCTTGGTATTTTCATCCAGGGGTGCATGTACGGACACAATATCCGATTGACTTAAAAGCTCATCCCAGCCCACTCTTTCATAATTTGGATTACTATTCTTTCCTGAGGTCGAATAATAAATCACTTTACAACCAAAGCACTTTGCAATATCGGCTACACGTCTGCCAATATTTCCTAATCCCACAACTCCCCAGGTCATCCCTGCGATTTCATGGAATACATTTGCAAAATGTGTAAACGTGACATCCCCAATATACTTTTCACTCTTCACGTAATCATCGTAATAGCGCATTTTTTCCAACAAATAAAATAATAGTGCAAAGGTATGCTGTGCCACCGATTCGGTCGAATATCCAGCAACATTTCTCCAGGCAATTCCTCGTTCTTCCAAATATGCTTTATCTAAATTATTTGTGCCGGTTGCCGTCACGCAAACCAATTTTAAATGCTCTGCATTTCCAATAGAACGCTCATTGATTTCGACTTTATTGAGAACAATTACATCTGCATCCCTGGTTCGCTCTAATGCTTCTTCCTGTGTAGAGAAGGGATATTTGGTTACCTCTCCTAATTCATCAAAATAGGATAAATCAATATCCTCCCCTATGGTTTTTACATCCAAAAATACTATTTTCATTTACGGTTTATTCCTATCTTTTTATACTTCTATCTTACGGAAAACGCATATACAGTTCTGGTTTCATAAGGCACGTTCGCTTCCGTAATTGGACATACAAAATTCGTCTCATTAATTGCATTTGGGAAATACTGGGTTTCTAAACAGAACGCTCCATGTTTCACATAAGTATGCTCATTTGGGCCTTTCTGTCCCGCCATAAAGTTTCCGGTATAAAGCTGTACGCCGATACAATCCGTCCACACATCCATTTGAATGCCAGTTTCTTGTGCATATGCAGTCGCTATTTTCTCAAAACCTACGGATGCTTTATCTATCGCGAAATTATGATCATATCCCTGACCATACACCAATTGGTCGAAATCTTGCCTAATATCTCTTCCAATCGCTTTTGCCTCACGGAAATCAAATGGCGTTCCATCTACAGGTGCAATATCCCCGGTTGGAATCGCTTTCGCATCCTTGACTGGAGTATAGTGGGAGGCCTTAATCCAAAGCTCCTGTCCTTCCACGCTTCCTGACAATGCACCCGCCAAGTTAAAGTATGTATGGTTTGTCATATTAATGGTCGTTTTCTTATCACTCAGTGCGTAATATGAAATAGACAATTCATTCTTCTCGGTTACTTCATATGTTACTTCATAATGAATATTTCCTGGAAATCCCTGCTCCAAATCCTTTGCATCATATGTAAACACAATTTTATTCTCAGTCTGTTCTTTGACCGTCCAAATTTTCTTGGCGATTCCGTTTATCCCACTATGAAGACTATTTTCATTATTGTTCGCATCTGTTTCATATATTTGTCCATCGATTTCAAACTTTGCATCTGAAATTCGATTTGCATAAGGTGCAACAATTGCTCCAAAATATGTGGTTTCTCTTTCGTAGGAAAGTGGATCGTCATATATCGCAGACACCTGCACAGACTGCCCATCTTTACCAGGTACAAACAACTCATGTACCGTCGCTCCTAAATTCAAGAAACGCACCATCATACCACTTTCATTTTTTAATGTATAAATATAAACTTCTTCACCCTTACTATTCTTTCCAAATAATTGGCTCATCTTAACCCCTCCACTTTTACATACTACACCCATTATCACTATTTTAACATTATACTTCTTTTCTCTTTATCAGGCAACGAAAAAGCATAGCAAATATGCGGAAAACCGTTAAGGAGTTTTGCAGGAATGACGATATATAAAACAGAAGACAGATAAAATTTCACTATCAACCAGGAGTATGCTTATGGCAAGTACAAACAATAATATTTCAAGCGGACTCAACTTAACATCAGATTTCTTTTTAAAGAATTTCTATAAATATAATCGTAATGCAATCAAAACTTCTGTGCGTGATGATTATACCAAGCCAGAGCTTTCCTATGAGGATTCTCGTGCATTAAAGCACGCAGCTGCAAAGCTTGCATCCTTTGAATACACAGAAGATGAAAATGGTCCAAATATTGTAAGTACTATTCAGGCATTTGTAAAAACTTACAACAATACCATCGAATCTACATCTTCGGATTCTTACGACACATATCGCCAAAATCGCCAGCTGAAAGCTCTCACCAAAAAGTATGGCGATGATTTAAAGGATATCGGTATTTCTATTGAAAATGACGGAACACTTTCTGTTAGCGATAATATTTTAAAAGGTTCTTCTTTCAAAGAAATTCACAAAGTCTTTTCGGATGAATCCGATTATGTTCGTAATATTCGTACTATCGCGAAACGAATGAACTCCAGCTCCTGCGACGAAATATATGCGCAGATGACAGGATCGGGCGGACGACTTAATATTGTTTTATAACTTTCTAACCAAGTAAACGGATAAAAATAAAGGAGGTGCATGCTTGCATGCAACCTCCTTTTATTTTTAAGCGTGTAATTTGACCAAACAATCTCTAATTGCGTCCTCCCTTGCTATGAGCGAACCCTGTATCATCTGTGGCTTTCCGCCACCGCGAGCATCAAATTCGTCACGAAGCTTTGTGGCAATTTCTCGACAATCAACGATTTTACTTCCAATAATATAATTGTATCCTTCAACATCATCACCAACAAAGATTCCACAAACACCGTCGTGCATTTCCATTAGCTTGTTCACTACATTTCGCATAACTGGAGTTTCCAAATCCTGCTCGAATAAAATAACGTCTTTTTGTTCCACAGGTATCTCTGTCAGTTTGCTTTCCATTAATGTTTGCTTCGCGTTGGATAGCTGTGCTTTTAAGGACTGCACCTGTGTTTTCAATTTCGAAACGTGCTCTGCTAAGTTCTCCTGATTCGTCGTAAGAATACCTGACAATTCCGATATAATTTCTGATTTCTTACGATATTCTTCCAAAGCACGAAAACCACAAAGAAAACTGATTCGTATTCCGCCTTTATAATTCTGAACCGACTGAATCTTGAACATTCCGATTTCACCCGTGCGATGTACATGTGGTGCACAGCAGGCACAAATATCATAACCCGGAATTTCTACGATACGGACATCCCCATCAATTTCTATCTTGCTACGATATTCTAAATTTGCTAACTCCTCTTTGGAAGGATACCCTGTTTTAATTTCTACATTCGCAACGATGGCTTCGTTGATTTCCCATTCCATTTCTTTTATCTGTGCATCTGTCAGTGGTTTATCAAAATCCATGGTTACAATTTGATTACTCAAATGAAATCCAACATTTTTTAAACCATACTTACGATGGGCAAGTCCAGAAAAAAGATGCTCTCCACTATGCTGCTGCATATTGAAAAAACGATGCTTCCAATCAATCATTCCCTTTACTGTGGAATTTACCATCAAAGGCTGTGCAAGATAATGAGAAATCACATCTTTCTTAATCTGCACATCCATAACCTCTATTTCGCCTAACGTTCCTTGATCCGGTGTCTGTCCTCCTTCTTCCGGGAAAAATAAGGTTTGGTCTAAAACTACTTGATAGGCAATTCTTTTATCCCCATCCTTACTTACGAGCTCTACTGCTTCACAGGAAAGCACCCTTGCTTCGAACTCTGTTGCATATGCATCTATATCATAAAGTTTTTTCGTCGTCATTTTGTTTCTTTCTCTTTCTGCTCATTTTTAATACCAGTTAAGTATACCAACTTTTTCTTCTGATTACAATGCACGCTAACTTTATAAAATCTTAAGGTGTATTTTTATCTATAATATGGTAAACTTTTTTTATCACTAGGAGAAAGCGAGAAATTTAATACAGGAGAAGAAATATATGAAGAAATATCGTTATTTGATACTGGCACTCTCCATTGCCATAATTGCAGGACTTACACTTGCACTTTGGAAGCCACTAGTAAACTTCGCGGAAGATCCCGCATCACTGGCGTTGTGGATAGAGGAAGCTGGCATATGGGGACCAATCATTTTTATGCTGCTAAACACCGCACAAGTTCTTTTAGCAATTATTCCTGGCGGACCATTTGAAGTAGCAGCAGGTGCATTGTTTGGACCTTGGGTTGGAACCCTCATGTGTGATGTGGCTATGACCGCGGGTGGAATGATTACTTTCTTCTTTGTAAGAAAGTTTGGCATGAAATTCATTGAACTTTTTGTAGATAGAAAAGAAATCGAATCCGTGAAATTCCTACATTCTAATCCAAGATATACTACTCTTTTGTTCCTGTTTTTCTTATTGCCAGGAACCCCAAAGGATTTGATGTGTTATCTGGTCGGTCTTACGGATATTAAATGGACCACATGGTTGCTAATCAACTTCGTCGGACGCTTTCCAGCGATTCTACTCTCCGCATTAGGCGGCAGTGCTTTGGGAGAACAGAAATATGGTATCTTTATTGCAGTATTTGCCGTTATTATCGTGTTATATTTTCTGGGTAGTTTTATATACAAAAAATTCAATCATGCAAATGAAGCAAAATAAAACAAATGGGATGTCTATAGACATCCCATTTTATTTTTACACAAAAATAGCGGCATGTGATTATTCACATGCCGCTACTAAATTACTATCTTGATTCATTGGTAATAAATTAAGTTAGTTTGTTTAGATTTCTAGATTATTCTACTGGAACGAATACATCGCCTTCGATTTCGAATGTTGTAGCGCCAGCAGCATATGTCATTTTGTACCATGTAAGGTCATCAGCAGATACTTTGAGATCCATCTTTGTATCGCCATTCATAGCGTATCCAGAACCTGATTCAACAGCAACTTTTACTGTGTTACCATCTTTTTCATATGTACCTGTTACTTCAAGGCTCATAACTGTCTTGTTAGCATCTTTTGAATCTGTTGCTGTGTATGAGTAATCGAATGTGCCATCTTCATTTAATGTAAGTTCAGCAACTTCTCCACGTGTACCCATTACCCAATCAACTGTGTATTTGTATGTCTGTGGGAATTTTTCTCCGCCACATGCTACAAGGCTAAGTACCATTGTTAAAGCAGCAGCAAGAACTACTAATTTTTTAACTAATTTCATTGTTGTTTTCCTCCATATTTTCATAAATCTTCAAAATGTTTTATTACCAATGAGATTCAGCTTATTATTTTGCTTTTTTCTTAGTCTTAACAATCATAGCAACGCTTCCAGCAAGACCAAGTACACCTACAGCACCTACACCGTAAATGAGTGCTCTCCACCATGGGATTACATCTACGATTCTACTTGAAGGAGCGATTCCGTTCATAGCAGATGAGTTAGCTACTGTATAAAGGATACGATGTGTTGCTTCTCTCATACGGATTGCAAGAGCTGGATCCTGTGTGATGTCATATCTCTTTAACTTATCTACTCGTGTCATAGGACCTGCATTTGAGTTATCCCATGAATCTGTACCACCCATAATACCTAAGAAGATATCATATGTGTTGCCATTGTTAGAGTAGTCTGTTAATGCGAAGCCGTCCATGCCCCATTCACCACGTAAGATGTTTGTCATAAGGCCTTCATGAGCACCTGTCCAAACAACACCTACACGACCGAATGAGTTCATAACGTTCATTGCACCACCGATTTCAACTTCTTTACCGTCGATTTCCATTGTACGTTCTACAATTGCATGTTCGAATGGCTCTAAGTAAACTTCACGCATTGCCTGTTCATTTGAGAAAATGCTGTAGCAACGTGTATTCGTTTCACTGTCGTTGAATGCGAAGTGTTTTACATATACGTAAACACCTTTACTCTGAATACCGCCAACTTCTGCTGCAGCAATCTGTCCGCCTAAGAAGCCGTCTTCTGAGTAGTATTCGAAGTTACGTCCAGCATAAGCTGTACGATGTGTATTCATAGCTGGTCCATATAAACCTGCCATACCAAGTGCAAGTCCGTCTTCACCGATAGACTGACCTACTGTGTACATAAATTCTGTGTTCCATGTAGCTGCCATGATGTTTTCATCACTGTAAGCTGTCATAGTTTCAGAGTTACCCATAACGTCAGTTAACTTCATAGTGAAGCCCTGAGGTCCGTTTTCATCAGTAGTAGCTGGTTTTGCAACAGATGCTACTGGTTTTGTTCCATGGTAACCTACACCGATAAGTAAGCACATTTCTTCGTATGTTACCTGGTCTAATAATTCATCCCAAGCTGGATCATTGTAGTCTTTTCCAATTAACTGAGCGATAGTCATATCACCTTTTGCACCCATAGTTGGAAGAGCTTCGTCTGTTTCTGTCTTCACATATTTCTTAATACCAGTAATTTCGTCATGTAATTTCTGGCTTAAGTTCATAATATATGTTCCATTTGGCCATGTACCTGTCCAGTCATTACGTGAAAGCCATGTAATTGTCTGGTCTGTATAACCATTTTCTTTTAACCAGTTGATATCAGCTGTTTCTAACTGGTTTGTGATAGCATATTCTTCACCACTTTCTGTTGAAGTAGCAAATGTTGTTGTATCAAGTGTTGGGTTATTCCACTTAAATGTAAGTGCTTTATTTCCTGTAGCAGAACGATTTGCATTTCCTACTGCTACCATCTTAGATGTATCAGCATCTTTTGCTGCTAATACGTTGTTAAGAGCATCATGTGCATCTCTACCTACTGTGAAGTAGTAATCACCAGCATCTAAGATATATGTCTTAGCTGTTTTTGCATCATATGTTCTTAATTCTTTCTTAGGAACAGTAATTGTAACTGTTTCAGAAGCGCCAGCTTCTAATTTAGCTGTTTTTGCAAAGCCACATAATTCGATTGCAGCTTTTTCAATACCATTCTGTTTGTCATAGTCTGTGTATGGAGACTGGAAGTAAACTTCTACAACCTCTTTACCAGCTACAGAACCTGTATTTGTGACTTTAACGGTAACTACGAAATCACCATTTTCATCAACGGTTACGTTGAAATCTGAATAATCAAATGTTGTATAAGATAAACCATAACCAAATGGATATTTAACATCTGAAGCATAATTGTAATTGCCTGCATTACCCTGACCTAATACATAGTCTTCGTAACGTGTTTCATAATATCTATAACCAACATAGATACCTTCCTGGTATACATTGTAATATTTGTTACCATCTAATCCAGGACCGTCGCCCTCTAAGTCTGCATAATCTGTTGAGTTATTCCAGAATGCACCATAGAAGTTTTCCATAGCTGGGTTTGTTGTATTATCAACACAGAATGTATCTACTACTCTACCAGATGGGTTTGTTTCACCAACTAATAAATCAGCAACACCACGTAAACCATTTACACCAGTAAATCCAATCCAAAGAACTGAGTCTACGCCTAATTCTGGATCGTCAACGAAATCACATTCCATTGGGTTTGTGCAGTTTAATAATACGATAACGTTTTCAAAGCCTGCTGCTTTGATCTGTTTTAATAACTCTCTTTCCTGAATTGTAAGTTCAAGAGAGTTACCAGAACCATTTACTGTTTCGTCTGGATTACCCTGCTGTGTGTCCGCACCAATACCTGTACCTGGAGTAATTTCTCCAGTAGCTTTGTATGTTTCAGAAGGTAAATCCCACATTTCGCCGCCAAGACGAGAGAATACTACGATAGCAGCATCCTTATAAGCATCAAATTCTGATTTTGCTTCTGTTGTGTATTCTGACCAAGGAATTTCATTTACTGTAAATACACCCTTTGTTACGCCATCAGCACCATTACGGATACTATTGTCACCCTTCTTAGGGTTTGTTTCATATTTTGTAAGAATTTCTTCATCTGCATAGAAATTCCAGAGAGATGGGTTAACCTTTAAACCAACCTCTTCTAAAGCTTCCTTAAATGTAGGAGCTTCTGAAGCATCGATATCCGCAGAACCTGTACCACAAACGATTTCATTTACGCTTGAGTGTCCGAATACAGATACTTTTGCAGTATTTGCAATTGGAAGAGTATTATCAGCATTCTTTAATAATACCGCACCTTCTTTTGTAAGGTTTTCTGCAATTGCCATACCTGCTGCCTTTACTTCATCTGCATTTGCATATGCACTCTTGAAGTATTCGGTATCTGTTTTGTCATTTGGATCTGCTTCTACCCTTGTAGTTTCTGTCTGAAGCGCCATATTGATAACGCCTTCATAAGCTATTGTCATAATATTTGCTACGATCATAGCAACGATCAAAACAATAGAGATGACAGAAGTAACAATCCACTTACCAATACCACCTTTTTTCTTCTCTTTTTTCATGTTTCTTCTTTCCTTTCCCCAATTTCTTTCGAGATTTTTCGTCAATTCGACCAAAAAATTCTTCTAGAGTGAAATAATTATACACTAATTGCATAATAATCAAAAGAAACAGTATTTTCTATTGATTTTATAATCGAACAAAGTGTATACTTGTGTTACAAATAGTTTTATATTGTAAACAACATTTTTACCATGTCTTTAAACACACGAAAAAAGGAGACCTATTATGCAGAATAATCCTCAATTTGTCAGGACGGATAAAGCCATCACACAGGCTTTGATTTCTCTCTTAAAAGAAAAGCCATTTGAAAAAATTACGGTCCAGGATATTTTGGATGAAACGCCTGTTACACGCTCTACTTTTTATAAACATTATCATGATAAATATGAAATCGTAGAGAAAATGCAAGAAGAATTTTTCTCCACACAAATGGAGATTCGTAAAGCCGCCCATGAAAACCCTAGCATGTTCTCACAGACATTGATAAAATCATCCCATCAAACGCGGGAACTCATGGAGGCACTACTAAAAGTACACACTGAAAATGTGGATTTGCGTCAGGCAATGGCTACCCAGTCTGAAGAATATTACTTAGCCAGCTCCATAAGCCCTAATAAAAAAGTCGAAGCTCAGATTTTTGCACAGGCAGTCACTGCATTTCAGATTTCTGCAGATAATACAGAAGATTTTTCTTTTGAATACATGCATGATGTTTTTATCTCTGTTATGTTAAAACTACTGGGATTATCCGAAGATGAAGAATTACGTAAGTTATTAAAGAAAAAGGCTATTTCAAAGCCTGCTCCACCACTTTAGAAAAAGAAAAAAGGGACGCCTGCTAAGGAGGCGTCCCTTTTTTAAAAGGAAAATAAGGAGTTTAAACAAACCCGCTTACCTTCATTATAAATATTTTCTAATTTCTGGAAACATACAAATTTAACTTTCTGTTTCTGCACAAAACACTTTGTTTCTTTTCTAGACAAAAAGCAATAAATTATTTCCTAATAGCATTTATTCTCGACAAATCCTTTACCACTTCCCCCGCTAAAATCAAACCTGCAACCGATGGAACAAAGGAAATAGAACCAGGTGTTGCCCGACGACTTCTTTTTTCATCACTAACAAATGCAACATCCTCGATTGGTTCCAATGGAGTCTCTTTGGAATAGACCACTTTTAAATGCTTCACCCCACGTGTCTTAAGCTCTTTTCGCATCACCTTTGCCAATGGACACACCGAGGTCTTATAAATATCTGCAACTTCAAATGCTGTTGGATCTAATTTGTTTCCTGCCCCCATACTACTGATAATAGAAACACCAGCTTCCCGACAAGCTTCAACCAATGCTATCTTTGCAGTCACTGTATCTACTGCATCAATCACATAATCATAGCTGGAAAAATCAAACTGCTCTTTCGTTTCTGGAAGGAAGAAACAACAATGTTTATTTACCTTCACTTCTGGATTAATTTCCAGCAAGTGCTCTTCCATCACATCTACTTTTTTCCGTCCCACTGTCTTCGTTGTTGCAATCAGCTGGCGGTTTATATTACTCTCTGCCACCTCATCACTATCCACAATAGTAATTTCCCCAATGCCACTACGAACTAAAGCATCGGCGGCGTGGCCTCCCACACCGCCGATACCAAATACTGCTACATGAGAATTATTAAGTTTGTTCATTGCATCCGTACCTAGCAGACGCTTCGTTCTGTCAAATTTATTTCCCATTATTTATAATCTTTCTTCTATAATTCCTTCACGATACGCTTTCAAGAGTGCTTCTAAATCTTTGATTTCTTCCTTCAGACGTTTGCCAATATCTGTATCGGCTACACGTTTACGCTTGCTTACTCTCTGCACCAATGTCTTGTGAGATACTACGTCATTTCCTTCCTGAATTGCTTTTTCAATGGACTCGAAAGGTTCATGCTCAGCCAGACTCAGCCCATAAGAATTGTAAATCAAGGTATAACCTGCAATACCGGTTTTCTCTTGATATGCTTTTGAGAATCCACCGTCAATAATAAGCACTTTACCATTACAATGCATTGGTGACTGACCTTCTTTTACCAATACTGGAATGTGCCCATTAATGATATGAGACTCATTTCCAGAAAGACCAAATTCTTCTAAAATTCGATCTGCCACCTCTTCATTTTCGATCAATTTATAGTATGGATTTTTTGGCTCTTTATATGTGTTTTTATCTGCAACGAACTGTCTTTCAAAAGTTGTCATTCGTTCTTTTCCATAAACTGGTGAATTTTTATTCAGCCATAAATACCAGAGAATGTCCAAGCCCTTCTGTTTTTCTTCCGGATCTGTTGCATAATAACCTTTACGTGCATAATCTTCTAATACATCATATAGCTGCTTTCCTGCATACTCTTCTCCGAAAACAGATACCTTTTTGAACGAACCGTCTTCATTGAGAGGCACACAGCCATGGTATAACAGATTTCCATTATAAACGGTATACATATTTCCCTTGGTATATAAGAACTTCACATGTTTCTGCAATTTTTCACTATTACGAAAAGCAAAAATCAAACGATCCATTACCACTTGTTCTTCTGCACTAAGTGCATACGGATTCTTCCAATCTACGGTTGGGAAGTTAGTATCT
The DNA here is from genome assembly GCA_017481285.1 of Agathobacter sp. Lineage (GTDB taxonomy): Bacteria > Bacillota > Clostridia > Lachnospirales > Lachnospiraceae > Roseburia. Next base: position 37,357 of record JAFUPI010000080.1, read on the forward strand.
AACAGTGGATACTCTATACCATTAATTTCTACAGTCCATTTTTCAGGATTAATCTTATCCAAAAGCAGACGGTCATCCATTCGGAAATCAGGATTTCGTTTGATAATCTGACCTTCCAATTTCAACTGCATAATTGTAACTGCTTTGTGAATCTTCTCATCGATAGCAATATCACGCACATCGTAGGAATCCTCACGGAAATTTACATGGAAACGTTCGCATGGGTCATTCTCATACTGTTCCATTGCAAAACGAACCAATGGAATCAGATTAATTCCATAGCCATCTTCAATTGAGCTGAGATTTCCATATCGAGCTGAAATACGAAGCACTGTACAAATCAATGCTGGATTTCCTGCTGCTGCACCCATCCAGGATACGTCATGATTTCCCCATTGAATATCTACGGAATGATGCTTCATCAAATCATCCATTACAAGATGTGGGTATGGTCCTCTATCAAAAATATCTCCAACCACATGGAGATGATCAACGATTAAATGACGAATCAAATCACAAAGTGCTATCGTCAATTCTCCTGCTCTTCCTGTTCGGATAACAGAATGAATGATTTCAAAATAGTAATCTTCCTGGTCTAGTATATCCTGACGTCCTGTTAATAATTCTTCGATAATATATGCAAACTCTACCGGCATCGCCTTACGTACCTTCGAACGGCTATACTTGGAAGACGTTCTCTTACAGATACACACCAAGCGATAGAGATTTACAGAATACCAGTCCTCAATATATTTTTCGGTTTCAAGCACCTGTTTTAGCTTTTCCTTTGGATAATAAATCAAAGTAGCTAAATTTCGTTTCTCTTTTAAGCTGATGGTATTTCCAAATTCTTCTTCTATTTTCTGCTTAATTGCTCCGGATGCATTTTTCGTAATATGCTGGAACTGGTCATATTCACCATGGATATCTGTGATGAAATGCTCGGTTCCTTTTGGCAAGCTAAGAATCGACTGCAAATTAATAATCTCTGTTGCCGTTTCTGCAATCGTTGGATACTGCTTTGCTAAACATTTCAGATATCTGATATCATTGTCTCCCATAATCCCCTCCTACATATATATTTTAAACTCTACCTTTTATTGTAACTTTTCCAATCTATTACGTCAAGAAAGCAAAGTCTGGAAAGAGTTATTTCTTATCGATATATTCCTTCTGTGTGGCACTGTTCATAATGGCACGAACAACATTTGCACAGCAACGTTTTACATCCTCTTCTTTAATCATGCCAGATTTTACCCCAGCGAGGATTTCCTTTTTATAAGCGCCACCACCTGGCATAATCAAATCATTTCCTGCCTTCATGGCAAGGGCATTGTGACCAAAGCCTTTGTTCGTTGAGAACCAGTCAGTCATTACCACACCATCAAAGCCCCATTCATTGCGGAGTACCTTTGTACACAAATCATAACTATTTGGTGCATAGACACTATTAATACGATTGTATGAGGTCATGATTGCTTTCGCATTTCCTTTACGAACTGCACGTTCAAAACCACGAAGATAAATTTCACGTAACGCGCGTTCACTTAAATTGCTGGATACTTTATTTCGATTGTCCTCCATATTGTTACATGCAAAATGTTTTACCGTTACATAATATCCTTCTTCCTGCTGGATACCCTTGGTAAGAGCCGCTGCTACTTCCCCTGTCAGGAATGGATCTTCTGAAACATACTCAAAATTACGTCCGCAAAGAGGATTTCTATGAATGTTTACCGCTGGAGCGAGCCAGAAAGTACATCCATATTCTTTCATTTCTACAAAAATAGCCTTTCCTACTTCTTCTAAAAGTGCTGTGTTCCAAGACTGTGCCAAAGCTGCTGTTACTGGAAATGCTGTGGTATACTGATAAACTACCGTTCCTTTATCTGGATCTGCTTTCAAAAATCCCTGTACAAATTCTGGGAACATTTCAAATACTGAAATTGGAAGCTCCACTGGTTTTAAAGTTCCATCCTGCTGCACAACCGAACGTTTTGTAATACGAAGTCCGGCAGGTCCATCACAAAGTGTTACATTCGCCAAACCTCTATCCCAGAATTTTGAGGTGGTATTACCTACGGAACCTGGCATATTAAATCTGGTTTCTCCTCCAAACATACCGATACCCACTACGATTTCCACCATTTCCTTCAAGGTCAAGGTATTCAGGAATTTATCTACTTTCTCATCGCTATAAACCCCTGGTGTTTTATAGGTGTAAGTTATTGTTTCGAAGTCTTCTGCCTTTACAACTACACGTGGCACTCCTGGATTAATCTTTTCTGCCGTCTTGGTCTCTGACTTCAGCTCATCGAATGTTTCCACAACTGGGCAAATATTACAATGCTTTGAAACCACCACGTCTTTATCCAATGTAACCACTGCAACCGGAACTGTATTACGAGAAGAATTTCCAAGACGAACAATATATTCACCTGCATCTAAAATATAGCTGGCACTCCCCTCATCGTAGCTTGCAATTTCTGCCATATCAAAAGTCAGTTTTACAGTTTCGCTTTCTGCTGGTGCTAACTCTTTTGTTTTTGCAAAAACCGCCAAGCTCTGATACTCTTTGTCTAATTTTCCATTTGGAGCACTTACATAAACCTGAGCAACTTCCTTACCACTATAATTTGCTCCCACGTTAGTGATTGTCGCATTCAAATGCACCTTAGTACCTTCAACCGCTACTCCGGCTCCAAAAATAGAGAACGCAGTATAACTCAAACCAAATCCAAATGGATAACATGGTTCTACTCCAAAGCTATCAAAATAACGATATCCTACATAGATACCCTCTTTGTAATATTCCTCTTCTACATTGCCATTTAAATAACTATATTCATTGTGGAACGGAATATCTGCATACTGCTTTGCCCAGGTATCTGTCAATTTTCCAGATGGAGTTACCTTACCAGAAACCGTATCCGCAAAGGCATTTCCACCTTCGGTTCCTAATTGGCAGATAAAAAGAATTGCCCCAATACCAGGAATTTCATCTACAAAAGACATATCAATGGAACATCCACTGTTGATTACCAATACAAAATTCTTATAATTCTTTACACATGTTTCGATTGCAGTTCTCTCATCATCGGTAATAAATAAGTCGCCTTTTTCCGCTTTTCTATCACCGCCTTCACCCGCCTGACGGCTGAGAACATAAATCGCAGTATCTGTATCACTATCTGCGATATCCTTTTCTGTAATCGCTCTGCCTGCTGGTGGTGTATATCCTTTTAACATCATTTCCATAAAGGATTTGGATTTTAACAATTTGATAATATCTCTCTGGGCTTTTTTATGGGCAATTTCTCCTGCCTCATAGTCCGCCTCATGGTCATCCAGCCACTGCTTTGTGGTAATTTCAAATCCACGATTCTCCATACCTTCCAAAATGGTTACACTATGACGTTCATTTACTTCCCCAGAACCTGTACCACCCTTGATTGTTCGGGTTACACCTGGGCCATAAAGTGCCACCTTCTTGGTTTTAAGTGGAAGTACACCCTCGTTTTTCAAAAGAACCATACTTTCGCATGCCGCTCTATATGCAACCTCAAGGTTTTTCTTTTCTCTTTCAGATACCTCTCCTGAGTAACTTGCTTTTGTTAATAATTCCATAGTAGAACCTCCTCTTCCTAATGTCTTTATTATACAGAAAGCAAATGAAAAAGTCTATGGCATAACCATAGACTTCAACGCTTATCATTTTTTATTTTCAAGAATAATTTCTACTCGGAAAGATTGGTCCGTAACCAGAAAATCAATCTTGCCATTATATTGCTTTACGACCTTCATAATATTCTTAAGGCCGAATCCATGAGCCTCTTTTTCTTTCTTAGAGGTTCCAAAACCTGTACCATCGGTCTCCAGTTTCCATTCAATTGGATTCTGCAGCACAATCATACAATCCTGTTTATTTTCCTGCACTTCCATAACAATCACAGGTTCCTTCTCCACCAGCTTTTCACAGGCCTCTCGGGCATTTGAAAAAAGATTTGAAAACAAAGTACACACATCATACTCCGCCATTCCGAAATCCGCAGGGAGCATTCCTTTCAGTTGAAATTCAATCTTTTTCGAACTACGACTTAGGGTATCACTGATAATTGCGTTTACCAAATCATGCCCCGTATCTTGAACCACGATTCTATCTATATTTTGATGCTGCTTCATATCGTAGAGATACGCCTTCGCCTTCTCAAAATTCTCAGACTCCAGATAATATTGTAATACTATCATATGAGCCTGAATATCATGACGAATACTCCTAATCTCATTTATGTATTTCACCTGCGCATCATAATACTCTTTTTCCATAATTACCCCACACTCCTGATGCTTTCACCATCTTTCTTGGTTCCCCGACGATTATATCTAGGGTTTCAAACATGGAGAATGAGACACCTCTGTCAAATCATGATATCCACAGATTAAAAGCAAACAAGATAATCAAAAATATGATATTTACAATGGTAAACCATTGGAAGTATTTTCCTTTTTTCTCATTATATTTGTTTGCTAATATTTTGTAAGAAATCAAGCTTGCCATGGAAGCAATTAAGGTACCTAAACCGCCAATATTCACCCCTGCCAGAAGAGCACGATAATCAGAAGTAAATCCCGACAAGAGTAGTGCGGCAGGAACATTACTAATTGCCTGACTCGCCAGAATACCGATGATCAGTTCTCTTCCCTTTACCAGTTCCTGTAGTGTATCACGAATCGCAGGGATATTTCCCAAATTTCCTGTAAATATAAAGAAACTAATAAACGTCAAAAGCAAACAATAATCGACTTTTTTCAACACAGATTTATCCATTAAAAGGACAACAATCAACACAATTCCCAAAACGAGTTCAACCGGAATCATTTTCGCCACAACCAAAAGCGACAATACAAACAATACCAAATATACCACTGTTTGTCTCTTATCCACCAATTGTCTTTCCTGTGGTGTTTGATTATATACGATTTTATTTAAAGTAATCTTATCTTTTTTCCCTTTTACGAAAAGGAGTGAAACCATAATTAATACAAATGAAATTGCTGTATTGGGCAACATACAGAGAATAAATTCCATCAAATCCATTTCAGATATGTTATATAAATACAGATTCTGCGGATTTCCAATTGGTGTAAGCATACTGCCTAAATTGGCTGCAATGGTCTGCAAAACAACCACTGGAATTAAAAGTCGCTCCTGTCTACTTTTTTCTAAAGTCACAATTGCAAATGGAACGAAAGTAATCAAAGCCACATCATTTGTAACTATCATACTTAAGAAAAAGCATAGCATTACCAAAACAAAACACAGCTGCCATACCCTGTCCGTTTTCTTTAATAACGCTTCTCCAAGCCAGTCAAATAAACCGCACTTCTGTAATCCTGCCATAACTGTCATCAAACACAACAAAAGTTCCAGCACATGCCAGTCAATATAATCCCAATAAGCCGATGTTGGCGGAACTATAAAAGCAGACAAAATTGCAAGCACCGTCGCCACAACCAACACGACTTCTTTTTTCATAAATTCTAATATCTTTTGTTTCATAACTTCTTTCCCTCAACGATATTACATAAGCGGTGCCACTAGTTTCAATACATACGCTGCCATTCTTGATAATAGTCCGATGTCTTTTATCTTCTCTAGCGTTACCCGCTCACTTTTTTCCTGAGTATCCCAAAAATCGTTCACAATATTTTCAATTACTGGTATTCGATATAGATAAGCAGAACATTCATAATGCCAGTATAAACTCCTAAAGTCTAGGTTTACTGTACCTACCACTGCACGTTCATCATCACTGACGAATATTTTCGCATGGACAAAACCTGGTGTATATTCGTAAACTTTTACACCTGCCGCCAGCAATTCTTTGTAATTTGCCTGTGCCAAAACAAAAGCATATTTTTTGTCTGGAATGTGCGGTAAAATAATACGTACATCCACACCTCGTTTTGCGGCAAATGTAATCGCGGTCAACATTTCATTATCCAAAATTAAATATGGAGTCATAATATACACATATGTTTTCGCTTGATTGAGTATATCAATGTATACCATTTCTCCCACATTTTCCTTGTTCACCGGGCTATCTCCATATGGGATGACATATCCATCTATTCCTTCTGTAACCGCTGCATCCGTTGGAGTTTTTTGGACAGAAAGATATTTCGACATATCCGGGAACTCCAGCTCTGTAATTCTCTTTCGTTCGGTCGCAATCCACATCTGCATAAACATCACTGTAAAATCACGAACAGCATCACCCTCAAGCATAATGCCGACATCCTTCCAGTGTCCACATGGGCTGTTCACATTTATGTATTCATCACAAAGATTAACGCCACCCGTGAATGCCACCTTACCATCTACAACCATAATTTTTCTATGATCTCGATTATTATAATGCGTAGACAAAAATGGAATTGGCGGGGAGAACATTCTACATTTAATTCCAAGCTTTTCTAATTTCCTTGGATACTTATAGGGAAGCAAATATACGGAACAGCTTCCATCATATAACAGACGAACATCTACACCCTCTCCTGCTTTTCGAATCAAAATATCTAAAATCGTATTCCACATCTTTCCATGTGCAATCATGAAATATTCCAAAAAGATATATTCTTTTGCAGACTCTAACTGCTTAACCATTTCCTCAAACTGTTTTTCTCCAAGTGGGAAATACGTCACCTTCGTATTTTTGTTTGCTACGCTTCCTGCCTTCTGATTTAGATAGTCCGCAATATGATAAGTCTGCATATCCTGTTCTTTTAGTTCTTCCATTACTTCATCTTTGACAGGTAAATATTTGCGGCTCTGCGCCTCTGACTCGGATATACGTTTTTGTTGCAAACGATACCCTAAATCATAACGTACTACTAAATATACAACGCTTCCAAATATCGGAAAAATGCCTACTAGAAAACACCATGACAGTTTTATCGCAGGATTTTCCTTTGAATTCAAGATAACCGTAAGCATCGTCACAACTACCAGAAGCTCACTTCCTAAAAACACTGGAATATATTCAACAAAGGCGTACATTCTTGCAATGATATATGCAAACTGCAACACAATCAATAACATGATTAACATGGTACGGCTAAAAATAATCTGCAATATATTTCGTTTGCTATCCTCCAGTATGGAATTTTCTTTCTTACTCTTTATCATTCGTGCCATAGTATTTCGCTCTTATTCTAGAATCTTTCCATCAGTAGAAACCACCAGCACCTGCCATGGTAAAAATTTGCCACTATCCTGCAACGCACGTCTTACAGCATTTTCAATACCACCACAACATGGTACGTTCATGCGTACTACTGTTACGCTCTTGATATTATTATTTCTGATAATCTCTACTAATTTTTCGTAATAGTCTACCGCATCCAACTTTGGACATCCAATCATAGTCACTTTATTTTTCATAAACTCTTCATGGAAGTTTCCATAAGCAAATGCAGTACAATCCGCTGCCACCAAAAGATTTGCATTATTATAAAATGGTGCTACTGTTGGCAGTAACTTAATCTGCACCGGCCATTGCATAAGACGTGATGGAGCCTTGAAGTTTACAACACTCTCTGCTTGCGATTCCATCATTCTGGCTCTTGTTCCTGGACATCCCGAAGTCGCTTGGTTTTTCGCCGCCAATACTGCTGCTTCATCATAGGCTGGTGCTTCTCTCTCTTCAAACGTAATTGCTCCTGTAGGACAAGCTGGCAGACAGTCACCCAGTCCATCACAATAATGCTCTCTTACTAGCTTTGCTTTACCATCAATCATATCAATCGCACCTTCGTGGCAAGCTGTTGCACAAGCGCCACATCCATTGCATTTTTCTTCGTCTATTTTGATAATTTTGCGAATCATATTTTCTCCTTATTTCATGGTTTCTTTTAGTTCTTCTTGGATTTTCAGTAAATCTTCTGGTTCAAAAGTATAGGTTACAATTTCCAACACCTTGTAAAAAATGTCCATCTGCTCTGAAACATCCATCTTCAACATCATGGCTTGGTAAACCTTTTTCGCGGCCTCCTGAAGTTCCGATAACATTTGATATTTTATTTTCTGACAAGTTTCCTCTTCTTCTTTCAACAAATCCAAATCATATTCCGACGTATTCCCACAGGGAGAAGCACATGTACTACAATTCGGTGAGATTACATGTTTTTCCTGTCGTACCATATCCAGCTTTTTCTGCAGCATTTCTTCTCCAAAAACTTCTGTCTTTGCTGCGACCAATCCCTCTATCAAAATACGATCCGTGTTCTCTGTTTTAAGATTACTGTTACTTGTTTTTGCTAAAGCAATTAAGGCTCCTAGTAATTCTTTTCTTAAATTATCATATTGCATGATGCATCCTCTTTGTGAAATGTTTTTATAGCAGTCCTTTCTCCAATTTACGTTCCTTCACGCAGCAAGGCATTTGCTTCATCCGAATACTCATTTGCGTTTTCCAAAATAGATTCTTTTTCCTCCTCTGTAAGCTGACGCATTACTTTTGCAGGATTGCCGAAAGCCAACGAACCGGATGGGATTATTTTATTCTGAGTCACCAGTGTTCCAGCTCCGATGATACAATTATCCTCTATCACAGCACCATCTAAAACAATTGCTCCCATACCAATCAATACATTGTTCCCAATGGTACAGCCATGTATAATTGCACCATGTCCAATCGTCACGTTATCTCCAATGGACATAGCATGACTATGACTTACATGCAAGACTGCATTATCCTGTACATTCGTATTTTCTCCTATCACAATTGGATTGGAATCACCGCGAATAACCGCATTATACCATACGCTGCTACCTTCTCCAATGCTTACATCACTAACAATTTTTGCACCTTCTGCCATATAAACCCATTCTGCTATATTTCCCATATAAAACCTCTTTCATTTATTTTGGCATTACATATTTACTTTTTCGTCTTATCGTTGTAATGCAAAAGATTTTGCCTATAAATCATACATATTTCTACACTTAGGAGACCTACTACGATGAGAAGTTTCTCCCACCACATTCCCTCTATTGCAAAAATTGGAAGTAAGAGAAGTGCATCCGCAATTATTATTCCAACCGCCCATCCCCATCTATGAAGAAACCATTGGATGGTCTTACGTGATTCATCCACACCATCACCTTCTATTTCCCTATCTTTTCGATGGCAGCTAATCACTGCAACTGGAATACCTCTTACATGACTATAATAACGCTCTGCTGTATACTCCACACCATCAATGGTAAATTCCGGATACATAGACTCCTTGGTAATTACCAAATTGAGATTTTCTGCGTTTGCATATTGGAATAACGCTTCTGTGAATTCTCTTTCATTTGTGATCGCAATATCAGGCACGAATGTAAAATCCATATTGCGATTCGCTTCTACAATACGTTTATAATCCTCTACCCAATCCTTAAAGAAGCCTTCTCCATCTGTACGCTCAATATTATTCAAGCAACCATCCACATCCAAGGTATCCAATTCTACATCTTTTAACTCTTCACAAAAATGAATTGCCGCCTGCAGCTCCTTTGCTTTTCGCTCCAATTCTGCCTGCTGATTTTCCACCGCCTCGCTCAATGGTTTATCTTCTTCCAATACCTGTTTAATTTCTTCCAATGGCATATCCAGCATACGGAGCATTTTAATTACTTTTATTCTCCAGATGTCTGTTTCATCATAAACACGATATCCATTTCCACTATCCCTTTTTGGAAGCAGCAGTTCTTCTTTTTCATAAAAACGAATGTTACGTTTTGACACGCCTGTCAGTTTTTCTACTTGGTTAATACTAATTTTTTTGTTCATAATTTCTTACCTCCTGACCTGAATATAAAGGTTTCACCTTGTGGAAGGTCAAGACTTTTTTCTAAATTTCTATTTTTCTTTTACATAAAACGAATATATCTCCAAATACTATCCACAAAACTATATTAGAAATGGAGATTATTATGGATACAAAGAAAAATGAAATGCGTTCCCAACTTCCCTATGCTGCTTTAGACGAAATACCAGAGGCAAAAGCCGATGCAAAAGAAATCGTGGGACTGGTAAAATCCAGCGGTAAAATTTCTGGCTATCAGCTTTCCGATGGTTCCACTGTTTCCAAAGAAGAAGGAGTTTCTATGGCAAAAGCCGGTGACATCAAAGGCGTTGGCGTGGCACACCGTAAAGACTCCGAATATCTAAAATCATTACCTGATGGAACAGAAAGAAACAATCTCGGAAATCTGCCCTCTGTAACGACATCCGAACTCTCTTCTATCGAATAAAATTCGTATACTGTCCTTTTTCTTTTTCCGGCAAACCAAACTTCTCTTTACCAAGAGCGATACTCTTCATTAAGAAGCTCATATTTCTAGCAAGTGTACGCATGGTCTGAAGTCCTTCTGCATCCTGTTCCACCTGCCCTGGAATAGCACCATGTACGCTGTTCCAGTACTGACTGGATGCAAGAGGCATACCACTGATAGTGAAATATTTATTCAACTGGTCGAAAGTTGCAGAGCAACCACCACGTCTAGCTACTGCAACGCTTGCACCGACCTTCATACGTTTATCAAATCTGGTACTGTAAAATAATCGATCCAAAAATGCAGTTAAAGTACCATTTGCAGAAGCATAATATACAGGACTTCCTACAACCATACCATCACACTCTTCAAACTTCTTTGCCACTTCATTCACCATATCATCGAATACGCACTGTGCAGTTTTGTAACAAGACTGGCAAGCACAACAACCACGAATTTCTTTATTCCCAACGTGGATAACTTCTGTCTCTATATTTTCTTCGTGGAATACCTTTATCATTTCCTCCAGGGAACGGGCTGTATTTCCGTTTACATTTGGGCTACCATTAATTAATAATACTTTCATTTTTTATCTCCTTTTTCACAAAATACTCTACTATCTTATATGCATTATACATACTTTGCAATATCTTCTACATCCTCCACAATGTAGGTTGCTCCCGCTTTTGTCAACTCTTCATAATCTCCAAAACCGAATAACACGCCGATGGAATCCAAGCCATTTTCTTTCGCACCTAGGATATCATAATTTCTATCGCCTACCATAATGGCCTGTCTCTTATCCTCAATTCCGCTAATCTCTAGTGCATAAGTAATCACATCTGCTTTTTCACCGCGGCTTCCATCCATCGTTGCACCAGCCACATAGTCAAAATATTTATAAAGGTCAAAATATTTTAATATTTTTATCGCATATTCTTCTGGTTTTGATGTGGCTAAAACGATTACTTTTCCACCTTCTCTCAGCTGTCTTAAAAGCTTTTCCACGCCATTATAAACTTCATTTTCATAAAGACCTTTCACAGAAAATCTCTCACGATAATATTTTACTGCCCGCTCACTTTCTTCCTCCGAAAGTCCATAATAGGTCTGGAAAGAATATGTCAAAGGTGGACCGATAAATGGATGCAGCTCTTTTCTGTCCTCTACTTTGATATTAAATTTCTCCAAAGCGTACATAACGCAGTTGGTAATTCCAATCTCTGGATTTGTTAATGTGCCGTCTAAATCAAATAATACATACTTGTACATATTTTCTCTCCTTAACCCTTTTCATGCTTTTTGATATACGCAACCATCGAACCTGCCAGTAAACACAATCCAGGATAATATGCTGCCATACAAACATTTGATGTCCATCTTCCTTCAATGCTCGAAAACCATGCCAATAATAACATCATATCTGAAATAAAGAATAAAATCGAACCCGCCATAATCATCCCTGTAAATATAGATTTATTCCTTATCGCGTTTCCAACTGCTTTTCCCACCATTACCGAAATAATCGCTGCATACACAAGCACCACATATTTCAATGCGGAAACTTCAAATACGAGATATGGGAACACTAAAATAAAAGTAATAGAAAAAGCACCTAACGCAGCACTAAAAATCATATCTAACTTGTCCATGTTCTTATAAGCAAGATAAGATACTACAAAAAAGACATGGCCTAACGCAAATAATATTACACCCAGGATAAAATTTGGATTTATCGCGACATCTCCCAAAAATGCAAATACTAAACCTAGTGTCATAAATATAAGCACTTTTTTGTTTTCAATTATTTTGTATGCATATGCCATATTGATGATTCCCATCAAAGCAAATCCACTGCTACATACAATTTTAAGAGGATAATTAAACCCTAATCCTTGATAAAAAACATTCCCAATAAATATTGCGATAGTAATCATAATATTTATCCTTGCAAGTTGTTGTATTCTCATTTTGTACCTCCTCCCTTTTTGCACAAACTATTTCAGTTTACGAAGCTGAATATTTGAAATCTGATTCTTATACTTTGCAAGATCCTCTTTTCTAAATGGATTTCCATGTGCAGGATAAATCCAATTTACGTCTTCTGAAAGCATCACTTCCCATGATTTCTTAAACTGTACTCTATCTTCTATCCATATAATCCATCTCTTTACACTCGGAAAACCATTCATCGCAGCATCACCACAAAAGATTTTATCATCAATTTTAAGCGATATGGAATCCGAAGTATGCCCAGGTGTAAGTATAATTTTTCCCTCTAACAAAGCTTCTAATTCTGTTTTGTTCTCTTCTGTGATTTCAATAAATCGGTCATCGTACTTATCTTCAATAACAGGAAACTCATGCTCTGCCTTGCCAACGAGTCCCATAAGTTTACAAAAGAGCCATGCAAGAAATGTACTACACCCACCGTCAAAAGAGTTCTGTCCTCTTTTTAATGTTGGCATCGCTTTATCACTCATAATCACTTTTAACTCTGTAGTTTTACCCAACAACTCATTTAGAAAACCCGCATGATCATCATGTGCATGTGTCAAGAAAACATATTTGATGTCGGACAATTTTATATTCTTCTTATTCAACTTTTTCTCTACATCTTTAAGGCTATGTTCGTATCCTGTATCAATCATAATATAGCCAACACTGCTTTTATACACGTAGGTATTCATTATTCTGTTTCCAGCATTATAAATTTCCATATGCCACTCCTATTTAAAGAATTATAAATATTGTTTCATAAATTTATCGCTCTAAATATTTTCTAACAAACTAATAACTTTATCTGCATATTCCTTTGCCCGGTTTATTGAATATTCCCCATGAAACATTTTCTTCTTAATTTCCAAAATACTATTAGGAATCATCATATTTAATTTATATGCAGAATGAATCATTTTCGCCTGTTCCTTTTGTCCTACAAAAACAAATACCTTTGCTTGCGTATTAATAATGTTTTCTTTAACCGTATACCAAGAATTCGCCTTTAAAAAGGAAATCATATTTTCTTTTGTAATATTACATGTATCTCTATAATACTCATCATACAATTCACATTTTATCCCTAACGACTTGAATTGCAATCTCGCAAACCAGTCTTGTTTTATCAACCCATAACTCATTTCTATCATCGGCTTTACTAAATAATGTGTTAATTTCATAGGAATTACTAACGCACTTTCTATAATAGCTATTTTACATATATCACTTCGTTGAGAAAGAATTTCAACTAATATTTGTCCGCCAAGCGATAGCCCACCAATCAGCTCTACTGAGCCATTATAATTTTTATCAATATACTCTATGATTCTAAATGCATTATCTTCGATACTTGTAAAGGCTTCATCGCTTGTCCAATGCCCATCAAGAATAGGAATTACTACATGATAATCTTTCTGTAATAGCTCCGCTACTTCTCTGTAATTCCACCATGATAATCCACCTCCATGTAATAGAATGATAACTTTACTATTCTTTTTTCCGTATTCAATTACTTTCATTCTATTACACACCTCTACAAATTCGAATTTGTATTATTATATCATATAAAACAATCATACGCTACGAACGGTACTCAGAGAACTCGATGTTTCATTGAAAAGAAAAAAGAGCATCGCATGTGCGATACTCTTTTTCTTTTCAATGAGACATCGGGGATTCGAACCCCGGACAACTTGATTAAAAGTCAAGTGCTCTACCAACTGAGCTAATATCCCATAAAACTTATTAAGTTTTAAATGCCCAGAGCCGGAATCGAACCAGCGACACAGGGATTTTCAGTCCCTTGCTCTACCAACTGAGCTATCTGGGCATTGAGTTGCGGGAATAGGATTTGAACCTATGACCTTCGGGTTATGAGCCCGACGAGCTTCCAGAC
>JAFUPI010000081.1 GCA_017481285.1 Agathobacter sp.
TCACGGATGTCAATTACTTTTTCCGCAAAAACTTTGCTTATTTTTAGGTCTGTAAGCTTATTTCGTCAATTACTGTGTAATTTTAACAACGTTTAAATTAACGCCAGGTCCCATTGTTGATGCAAGAGTTGCACTCTTGATGTACTGGCCTTTTAAGCTAGCTGGTTTTGCTTTGTTAATTGCACCCATAAGAGACTGGAAGTTGTCGCTTAACTGCTCATCTGTGAAAGATGCTTTTCCAACTGGCACATGGATAATGTTTGTTTTGTCCAATCTGTACTCAATCTTACCAGCTTTGATGTCATTAACAGCTTTTGTAACGTCCATTGTAACTGTTCCAGCTTTTGGGTTTGGCATTAAGCCTTTTGGTCCGAGAACACGTCCTAAACGACCAACAACACCCATCATGTCAGGTGTAGCAACTACAACATCGAAGTCTAACCATCCGTCGTTCTGAATCTTTGGAATTAATTCTTCACCGCCAGCGTAGTCTGCGCCTGCTGCTAATGCTTCATCTAACTTAGGTCCTTTAGCGAACACTAATACTTTAACAGTTTTACCTGTACCGTGTGGTAATACTACCGCACCACGGATCTGCTGTTCTGCATGACGACCATCACAACCTGTTCTAAGATGAAGTTCGATTGTTTCGTCAAATTTAGCTGTAGCATTTTTCTTTACGATTTCGATTGCTTCAGCAAGATCATACTGCTGAGTCTTATCAAATGCTTTTACAGCTTCCTGATATTTCTTTCCTCTTTTCATGAAAAATAACCTCCTGTGGTTTTATCGGGAGAGGTCCCTCCCACTATACTGTTTCAAAATTCGTTATTAAAACGGGATGTTCTCGTCGCTAGGTTCAACCATCGTCTTCCACTCGGTTTCACCAATCTCCGAGAACGGCCTCGCACTAACCTCGACCTTCGGTCTTGCTAAGTGCTTCCGGTCTATTCTTCTACTGTAACGCCCATTGATCTAGCTGTACCAGCGATCATGCTCATAGCTGCTTCTAAAGAAGCTGCATTTAAGTCAGGCATTTTAGTTTCAGCGATTTCCTGTAACTGAGCTTTTGTAAGCTTAGCAACTTTATTCTTGTTTGGAACGCCAGAACCAGATTTAATACCAGCAGCTTTCTTAATTAATACTGGTGCTGGAGGAGTTTTAGTAATGAAGCTAAAACTTCTATCTGCATATACAGTAATAACTACAGGGATGATTGTATCTCCCATTTCTGCTGTTCTTGCGTTAAACTGCTTTGTAAATTCAACGATATTAACACCGTGCTGACCAAGAGCTGGACCAACTGGTGGTGCTGGAGTTGCTTTACCAGCAGGAATCTGCAATTTGATATATCCTGTAACTTTCTTTGCCATTTGGAATTGCCTCCTTAATTCATTTTCTTAACATCTGCGAAACTTACTTCAACCGGTGTTTCGCGACCGAACAGTTCTACATTAATAGTAACTGTCTGTTTGTTGTTGTTCATTGCTGTAATCACGCCGCAGGTATCTTTCCATACGCCACCGATAACAACAATCATGTCGCCTTCTTCGAAGTCAACTACAACTGTTTCGGACTTAATGCCTAAGTTTCTCATTTCGAGCTCAGTGAGTGGTACAGGTTTGCTTCCTGGACCAACGAATCCAGTCACACCTCTGGTATTTCTTACCACATACCATGTATCATCATTCATAATCATATGAATCAGAACATAGCCTGGGAACATCTTTTTAGAAACTTGTTTCTTCACACCATTTTTTACTTCAACTACATCTTCCATAGGAACACGCACTTCTAAAATCTGGTCTTCAAGATGTCTGTTTTCGATTGTTTTGTCAATGTTTGCTTTGACTTTGTTTTCATAACCTGAATAGGTATGAACTACATACCAGTTTGCTTCTGCCATAAAATCACTTTGCCTCCGTTAAAACTTTAAACCTAAAAGGAAATCTACACCATACTGGATCATCCAGTCTAACAGTGCAATAATAAGTCCGACTACAACTGAAACAGCAACTACCGCTATAGTCTGTCTGACAACTGTTTTACGGTCTTCCCAGGAAATTTTCATAAATTCCTGTTTCAAACCATGAAACCAGCTTGTCTTTGGAGTTTTTTCAGTTTGTCCCATATTCTACTCCTTTTCGCTACCTAGACTATTTTGTTTCCTTATGCATTGTATGAGTCTTGCAGAATCTACAATACTTTTTGGTTTCCATTCTGTCCGGATGAGCTTTTTTGTCTTTTGTCGTATTGTAATTACGACGCTTGCATTCTGTGCATGCTAATGTAATTCTTGTACGCACAACTTCCACCTCCGTTTAAATTCATTGTTTGTTGCCGCCCTTAAAAAAGGGCATAAAAAAAAGACCTACTTCTAAGCCTA
This sequence comes from Agathobacter sp., assembly GCA_017481285.1. Classification (GTDB taxonomy): domain Bacteria; phylum Bacillota; class Clostridia; order Lachnospirales; family Lachnospiraceae; genus Roseburia. The sequence continues at coordinate 2,387 of JAFUPI010000081.1, forward strand.
TCCAATATAGCACAATCATTTTTGTGCGTCAATACTTTTTTAAAACTAGTTTTGTTTTATTATTAAACCACAAAATATTGTGTACCGCAAGGGTTTCTTCTTATTAAATAGATATTGTCAATTGTTTTTTTTGGGTTTATAATATAAGTGTATAAATGGATTTAGTATGCCCCGCCGTGTATCTAGCGGACATTCATGGAAGAAAGGAGGGGTTTCTAGTGGCAAGAATTGACGCCTATGCTTATTATTTGTCGACTTATGGTCAAAATCGCCCTACGCGCTACGACTCGCACAAGAAGAGTGATCTGCGTAAAATCTACAACCAAATTGTAAAAACCAATCGTGAAGCTCCTCTGTACAAACTTTCAGGGGAAGATGAAGTGGCAAAGTTCGCCATCGACATCAAAGAAAATGCCAAAGCCATCCAAAATGTTGTGGCATCTCTTTCTGATAGCTATGGTGATTTCTCCGACTCCTTCCGTAGAAAAGTTGCTATCTCCAGCGACGAAGAGCATGTTGGGGTTAAATATATCGGCGATGGAACTGAGAAAACCACGATGGAAAACTTCCAGATAGAAGTAAAACAGTTATCCTCACCTCAGATTAACACCGGTAATTTCCTGAAAAATGACAGCCTGTCCATTATTCCAGGAACTTATTCCTTTGATTTGAATATTAATTATGCATCCTATGAGTTTCAGTTCAGCGTCAACCCTGGCGAACGCAATCTGGACGTTTTGAAAAAATTAGCTGGTTTAGTGAATCGTTCTTCCCTTGGCATCCACGCAACGATTTCACATGGTACTGCCGACACTGGCGAACCAGCCAGCGCATTAAATCTCACCTCAAAGCAGATGGGACGAAGCAGTAGCGAACCGATTTTTACTATTATGCCGGGACCAACCGCAGAATCGATGCAATTTCTGGATCTGCTGGGAATCGAACACATTAGTAAGCAAGCCGAAAACTCCCGCTTCCTGGTAAATGGCGAGGAATTGGAATCCTTATCCAACACCTTTACGATTAATGACACCTTCGAGTTATCCTTAAATGCAATATCTCCAGAAGGACAGCCTGCAGAAATCAGTTTCAAAACAGACGTAGATGCTGTTGCCGATAATGTAATGTCCTTAGTGGATGCATTTAATCACATTTTGGAGATTGCAGAAAATTCATCCACCGAAGCAACCGGCGATACAAACAAACTCTTCAACGAAATGAGCTCTGTATCCCGCAGCCGCCGTGAATCCCTCGGCGAAATCGGACTTGAGGTTGCAGAAAATGGAACAATTTCTTTAAATAAGGAAAAATTAGAAGCAGCCATTCAGCCAGAACGTGCAGACGTAACCTTTAAACGACTTGCAAAATTCAAAAATGCCATCGGTACCAAGGCTGATGCAGTAGCGATTAATCCGATGAACTATGTAAATAAAGTAGTAGTAAACTACAAGAATCCAGGAAGAACTTTCACAGCGCCTTATTTCTCATCTGTATATTCAGGTATGATGCTGGATCGATACATTTAAAAACTCCCGTTCATTTAAGACGGGAGTTTTATTCTTTATAAAAATGGTTGTAAATCGTAAGTCATTTTGGTTTCCAAATCGCAGAGTTTTTCACACATCGCTACACTCTTCTCGTCGGCCGCTTTATATGCATTCTTATATTCACAGAGAGATTTGATTCCCATGTTGCAGCCATCCGTCAAAAGATGTGCCGCCTGTTTCGCGTCACAGTTCATCATCATCTTCACTTCCGACTGAATCCAGGAAGATGCTTTTGCAATAGGATTAGGCTCCTTATCTTCTTCTCCAATGTTGTTTAACATTCTGTGAATATCCTCTTCCATCTTGATATGTGCCCCATTGTACTTTTGAATAATCGTTTTCAATTTATCATCGGACACATACTTGCTAATCTGTTCCATGCTATCGATAGCCATCTTGCAGCCTGCATCACATTCCTTTAGTAATTCTACGGTATCCTGACTGACATCTTCGCGTTTTACCATGTTTGTCACTCCTTTACTTTTGATGTAAGTATGTGAAAAAGGGCAAAAAATATACACGAAAAAATATTTCATAAATATTGTGGAAAAGGATTAAGGTTTTTCCATTTCGCTACGATATATAGTATAACAGGAAGCATTATTGCTGTTAACCATAATGAAGCAAGCGAGGAAACGGATGTCCTCGCTTGTTTTATTTTTGTATTCTATTTGCAAAATCATTACCTATCTTAACCAAAAACTGGAGCACATCTTCCTTCAAGACTTCTGGAAATGCACTTACAACAGGAGATGCCTCAAAATTCAATACCCCTTGAAAACCAATTTCTTTTAATCCTTTCACAAAGCCCTCCCAATCGGTTGAAGACTTATTTTCTCTCGTTTTTGTAAAAGTATAAGGAATCTGATGTAAATCACTCACTCCATCGTTATCGTGAATGTGCAGCACCTTTAATCGCGTACCCATCGTCTTAATAAACTCATGTATATCAAGGCCTACTAAATTAGCATGCCCCACATCGAAACAGAATCCAAACACCTCAGCCCCATACTCCTCATTCAGTCGGTCGATACGCTCCGCTGTTTTTCCTGCATCACAACAAGGTCCTTCTGCCATGTGACTTCCCATAGAATTATATAAATTTTCTACGCACAGAACGATTCCCAATTCCTTTGCCAGAGGCGCCATAAAACGCAGAAACTCTTCTGTCCTTTCCCATTCCAACTCTTCTGAACCTAAATATCTTGCAAGCTTAAAACCATGAATCACAATATATTTGCAATCCAAAAACTTACATATTTTTAGCGACTTTGGAGCTACTACATTCCACAGATAGTCATTTATTTCCGAGTTGACCTTCGGAACCAAAATCGGATATGGCATGTGCATCTGATGAATGCGAATCCCTGCCTGCTTAGCAGCTTCCTTATGTGGAGCAAAAAAAACCTCCAGTTTTTCCTCTGTCTGATCAAAAAACTTGTTGCATTCACCCTTATACAAAGATTTGTTATCCAAATAAGCATTCAAGCTAAAATCCGCACAGGAGAATCCTGCATTTCTTAGTAATTCAAATCCCTGTATCGGATTATCATCATATACTATATTTCTTGTCTGCATTCCTATTTGAAGCATAAAGACCTCACCTTTTCATTTTCTTTTATATACGGTCAAAATAAAACGTTGGCATATATTCGTCGTTAAAAAATGTAATCTCATTTTCGATTCCCATTTCCTGTAACTGCTGCTCTATTTCAAAATAATGTGTATTACAAATCATAATTACCGTATCTTTCGGTAAATTCTTCAAAGCCTCTGGCGACTTCACCTCTAGACCACAGAAATCCTTGCCCCATTTAGAAGCATCATTGTCGCAGGTAAAAAGTGGTTTGAACTTCTCGCCATAGCACTTCATATAATTTCGACACATATTTCCCGCACCAAATAACGCAACCGGTGAATATTTCTCCAAAAAAGTTTCTATCTCAACCTGCCACTTTATAAACTCTCCCACTGACTTGGCTAATTCCATCAGCTGTGGACGAAGCAATGGCGAAAACGTTTTCGACGTATCTGAAAAATCCATAATCAGCAGTCCATCAAAATGGATTTCTCGAAGTCCACGAATCACGCCCAGCCAGTCCATCTGAGAATGTCCATTTGCAACACAAGTAAATGGTAGCAAAGCATCATTATGCTGTCCATCATTCTCACGAATGATAACCGCTTTCACACGATGTCCAAGCACATGCATATATTCATAAGCATTTTGCCCACACAGATTGAGCACACCAACATCAACGCATACACCATATCGTTCTACATCCGTCCCCTCATTTAATGCATCCACCTTCTTCTTCAGTTCTCGTGCATCCGAATTTTCCCCGCGAACAAAATGACCATTTACTTCTTTGTATTGGTTGCGAAGCAAAATATAACCGCACTCTGCAATTATCTCATCTATATTATTTTCCTGCGAATAGATTACTTTCATTATGCTCTCCTAAATCCACTACAATTCCTGCCAATCACGTTTCCAGAAAATGATTCCTGCCACAACTAATATCACTACTGCAACCAATCCATACCCCCATATTACACTTTCGTTCAAAATATTATGTTGGATATTAAATGGATTTAACCATGAAAACGGACAAAGAAAGCGTAGCTGCTTCATATAGTATACCACCTTCATGGTCATCTGTGCATTCACCATTTCTTCAATCTGTTTATACCCAATCAGCTGTGGAATCTTATATAAATTACCAAGAATAAAAGAAAGTCCTATCAAAAATAATCCGTAATCCGCACCATGTAAACGATAGTACTGGCAAACACCATACAGCACCCCTAATGCCACCATAAGAACAACGATTCCACTGCCACGCCTCGCCATTGTCCCTAATACGGCTAAGACGGCCTCGCCAATTTCAGCCCCCAAATCACGAGAAACAAAACCACTCGCCAAAATCACTTCTACAATGTAGATTCCCCAGGTCAACATAGATGAAATCAAAATACGAAGCAGGGTCAGACCATAGTACATCCATCGCTCCATCACCTGTACATAATAAAAAGCAAATGCCCCCTGCTCAAAGCTATACCGCATACTATGTACACTGTGTCCAATGATCGCTCCTAACGGAAGCAAATTCGAAATCATTAACAGAAGAAAAAATATTTCAACCTGTGGAGGAAACACCTGTATTTCCTGCATTCCCACTAGCTCCAGTACTGCATCAGACGGAATCTGCCCGATTTCTATCATCTGCTGTTCACGTTCCTGCAAGACGCCACTTAATATAGAAGAAAGTGCAACCGCAACAACCATGCATATCGCAAACACTATCGCTGCCTTTATGAAATATATTCCTTCATCAACTAATCTTCTTTTCGCCATATTCCTTACTTACATCCACCTTGTATAATCTTTATCTAGAATCTCTTCTAACGTCAGATTCTCCACTTCAACATCCGCATTTCCCATAAGACCTACAATCTCAGGAACCGTTCTAGATTGCATCGCCTTATCGTACAGATACGTCGCTCTATGCCTCATCTGAAAAATAGGAGCACCTAACAAATTTCGTATCAAACTTTGCTCACCACCCACTACCGTTATCGCCTTCTGCGAACCATAAATATCCTTCATATCCCCACTATGGGCAACTGCATCATCTTTAAAATATATGTATCGATTACAATAATCCTTTACCTCTTTTGCCTCCGCCGCCGAAATCAGAATCGCCATTCCCCTGCTGCTTAGGAACTTCAAAAATCCGAGCAGCTTCATCGCACTTTCCTGTGTCAAAAAGTTCATCGGCTCGTCCAAAATCAAAAGCTTCGGCGCTGTCACCATCGCCCCAATCAACATCGCAAGCTTATTCTCGTTGTAAGTCATATCGGTCAATTTGACATCGATATTTACCCCGAAATACTCACACATATCCAAAACATCTTCCTGTTCGTACTCATCATACGTTTTCGCCAGCATTGCAAAATATTCTCTCGCTGTGATATGTTCCATACACACAGAATCTGGAACAAAGCGAATTTCTCTTCGATCGTTTCTACCGAGTGTTTTCACGGACTTGCCATCAAACCATATCTCCCCCTGTCGAAAATGCCGCAAGCCCAATATCTGATAAATCAGTTCTGTCTTTCCCGCATCATCAGGTCCAAACAAGAGCAAAAAATCCCCGCTATCCATGGAAAACGATATATTCGATTGATTTAAGTTTTTTATTTCTAAAATCATGGTTCACCTATACCCTGCTGTAGTAAGTTAATATTATTATAATGGTAAATCTAATTCAAATCAATTTCATTCAAATTAATTTGAACTAAAATCCCCTCCCCGCCGTACTATAACTTATATATATTATAACTATAACTTATTGTTATAGTCAAAAAGGTTAACTCTATAAAGTGTTTCTACGATATAGATAATGACTAGTCATAAACTAAAGAAAGGAGGATTATAATGTCAAAGGACAAAGCATCACAAAAAATCAGCGGTTCGAAACAATACAAACCGAACCGAAGACCGGTTATCCTAGTTTCCATAGCAGCGATGGTACTAGTGATAGGCGGTATTTTGGCGTGGTTTGTATTTGGAGAAGATGAAGAGCCAAATATCGTCGTCACTCCAGATAACGTGGAAGATTTGCTTGCAGATCGTGAAGAACAGGAAGCAACCCCAATGGGTTCGTTTGAAGTCATGATGACAACTACGTGGACTTTCCCAAATTCCAAATCTGCATCTACAGATGCTTACATCGCAAACAGTATTAACAATCGAAATACTGTTTATTTTACAATCACGCTCGAGGGAAATGAAGAGCCTCTCTACACTTCGCCATATATTCCAGTAGGTAGCAGAATGGAAAATGTGACCTTGAACAGTGATTTGGAAGCAGGAACCTATGATACTGTCCTTACATATCACTTAGTGGATGGTGAATATCAGGACATTAGTGAGGTTTCTGTCGCACTTGAGATTATAATTGAGAAATAACCTTCTTTCCTTTTATGTCTTAAAAAAGAAAATTCATTTTTTATTCAAGGAGGAAAATCAAATGAAGAAATTCAAAAAACTTATCGCATTAACATGCGTAGCTGCTATGCTTGTTCCTACAATTGCATTTGCAGCAGATGGAACTGATCCATCAGGCGAAATGAACGGTAATGGTGTTGTTGAAAACGACAATGCTCCAGCTATTGACATCACTAACGTAGTATTACCAACTACATCTTTAGCTACAGACACATATGATTTCACAATCGACGCGGCTGAACTTTTATCTGATGTTGATGCTGAAAACTATGATGACACTTTAGCAGATGGCGTATGGTTTAAAGCTCTGTCCGCTGCTCCACAGCTTGCTGTAACTACAGATGCTGACTCTGTTGGTGAACTCTCACTTGTAGAAAAAGTTTATGTAGAAGACACTGGCTTTGCTATAATCGGTGCTGAATTAGCTACTAAGACCGATCTTTCTGCTGCATTCACAAACACATATGCTGTTTGGGTACCAGATGTAGACGGTTCCGGTGTACCTACTGGAAATGGTAAATATCAGGTAGTAACTAATGCAGATATTGAAGACTATTTCAAATTTGAATTCACCACACCAAACACACAGGGTGGTACTGATCCAGAATACACATCAATGGCTACAAAACAGCACACATCTGAAAACGACAATATCTCAAATGGTAAGCTCTATGTTTTGGATTATGTAGCAATTGATCCTGATGATGCTGCTGCAAAATACTATGATGCAGATGCATCTGCCCTTAAAGCAGAAGCCACTGGTACATTATTCGTAAAGGACATTGATAATACTGATGACGGAGATACTACTCCACCATCCGACCCTGGTGAAACTACATACACACAAGCTGCATTAGCTGCCGACCCAGCTACTCCTGCAGTTGGAGAATTAGTATTCAACGACGCAGAATTCACAAATAAGGGAACATCTAGTCAGGCTGTTATTATCAATAAATCCACATTTGATATCAAAGTTTCTGCAAAAGTAACTGTATCTGATGCAACAGGACTTACTTTTGAAGTTGCTAAAGCAAATCTTACAGATGAAGCAGACGATGCTTCTATCTATATGGCAATTAAAGATGGCACAAACGAAATCGCTATCCTTGGCGAAACACCAACTGCTACTGCCACATTAAAGATTGCCGGTGTTGACCCTACTAACTCTACACTTTACCAGACAGCTGGTCCTGAAGCGGTTACAGGCTCTCATCAGTACTACCGTTACTTAGATCCTGTAGCATCTTATAACGAAGCATACTTCGAAATCTACGCTGCAACTGATGCTTCTGATGATTGGGATGCTTACGTAGAAGCTGTTAAACAAGCTGGTGCTGCACCAAAGATTAATGTTGTATATTCTTGGGAAAA
>JAFUPI010000082.1 GCA_017481285.1 Agathobacter sp.
AATTTTGTGTCTGGCATAGCTTTTACTATCTGCACCGCTTTGTCCGTGTGCAACAGACACCGTACTCCTATTTCTGTTTCTCTAATGTGGGCAGTCTTATAAAGTTGATATTACATGAGCCATGCAAAAACTCGGTGCAAGTGCAGCACCTCAGACAGTTTGCATGGCTCATGACATTTTATAATCCTGCCCACATAAGAGAAACTTAGAAATCCTCGTAAGGGTGTCCTGTTGCACACGGACAAAGTGGCGCAGATTGTAAAACTTTTGACAGACAGAATAAATCATAAAAGCAAGCAGAGTGTTTTTAGAAAATACGCGTTTTATTTAACCGAGAGAAATTTCCTAGAAGACACAGCGACATATTTATTTCGAATTCTAAGAAAAGGCGTCGCCAAATCGGAATTTGTAGAAAATCACACTTTCGGAATCGAAATTCTTGATTTGTAATTTATGGAATGATACACTTATGACAAAGTTTTCATAGGAGAAATGATTATGGATATGAGAGAAAAAGCACTGCTTGCCCACGAAAATTGGAATGGCAAGCTGGAAACGATTGCAAAATCAAAGGTAAATTCCCGCGAGGATTTGGCGATTGCCTATACCCCTGGTGTAGCTGAGCCTTGTAAAGAAATCGCGGCGGATGTAACCAAAGCATATACCTATACCTGGAAATCCAATACCGTAGCTGTCGTTTCAGATGGCAGCGCTGTACTTGGTCTGGGAAATATCGGACCTCACGCAGCAATGCCTGTTATGGAAGGTAAATGCGTGCTTTTCAAGGAATTCGGCGGAGTAAATGCCGTACCAATCTGTCTGGATACGCAGGACGCAGAAGAAATCATCACTGCCGTTAAAAATATTGCACCTGGTTTTGGTGGTATCAATTTAGAAGATATTTCCGCGCCTCGTTGCTTTGAAATTGAAGAAAGATTGAAAGAAATTTTAGATATTCCTGTATTCCACGACGACCAGCATGGTACTGCTATCGTTGTTCTTACTGGCGTAATCAATGGTCTACGTATTACAGGAAAGAAAAAAGAAAACTGCCGCGTCGTTGTAAACGGTGCAGGCTCCGCAGGTGTTGCTATCACAAAGCTCCTGCTTCGCTATGGCTTTACCAATGTTATCATGTGTGACAAAGAAGGGATCATTGGCAAAAACTATCCTAATCTTAACTGGATGCAGAAAAAAATGACGGAAGTGACAAACCTTCAAAATGAAACCGGTACACTTGCTGATGCATTAAAAGGTGCAGATATCTTTGTGGGTGTTTCTGCTCCAAATATCGTAACCGCAGAAATGGTTGCTTCTATGAACAAGGATGCTATCCTTTTTGCCATGGCAAATCCAGTACCTGAAATTATGCCTGATGTAGCAAAAGCTGCTGGTGCACGCATCGTAGGAACGGGTCGAAGCGATTTCCCAAATCAGGTCAACAATGTTATCGCATTCCCGGGCATTTTCAAAGGTGCTTTAGAAGGACGTGCAAAGCAAATCACAGAAGAAATGAAACTGGCTGCTGCAGAAGCTCTTGCTGCTCTTGTTTCTAACGAAGAATTAAACGAAGACTTTATCATGCCAGAAGCCTTTGATCCACGTGTTGCAGAAGTAGTTAGTCAGGCAGTAAAAGCACATATTCAATAAATTAGGAGAAACATGGAACACTTGCAAATGCCAAACCATTTTAGTGAGAAACGATATTACTCTTTAAATGAATACTGTCAAAACACTTTCGGGGATAAAGTATATCGTCTTTCTCTAAACGGCGGTATGACCTGCCCCAACCGAGATGGTTCCTTGGGACATGGAGGCTGTACCTTCTGCAGCGAAGGAGGCTCCGGCGATTTTGCGGCAGCATACGATATTTCTATTGCAGCACAGATTACCGAAGCCAAGACTCGGATTCAACAGAAAACCGATTGCCATAAGTTTATTGCCTATTTTCAAGCATATACCAATACTTATGCTCCGCTCTCCCATCTGCGACGCATTTATACAGAGGCTTTGCAAGAACCAGAGATTGTGGCACTTTCCATTGGGACTCGTTGCGATTGTTTGGATCATGATGTACTGGACTTACTAGAAGAATTGGCAAACACTGAATTTCCATATTCTCATACAGCGGAGGACGGAACGGTTCTCACTTCCAAACGCAAGAAACACGTATGGGTGGAACTGGGCTTACAAACCATTCACAATAAAACCCATGCTCATCTGAACACCCACACCACAGTGGAACTTTTCGATCAAGCGGTCGCCAATTTACAGGCACGTGGTATTCCTGTAATTGCTCACGTTATTTTGGGATTACCAGAAGAAACGAAAGAAATGATGTTAGAAACCGTAGCACATGTTGCCTCCTTACCTGTAAGTGGTATCAAATTACAACTGCTTCACATACTAAAAGGAACACAGCTTGCTTGCGAATATGAAAATGCACCATTTCCTTTGTTTGAATTGGAAGAATATTGTGACTTCGTCATCGATTGTCTGGAACTTCTTCCACCGAAAATGGTGATACATCGTTTGACAGGCGATGGCCCTCGAAAACTTTTAAGTGCCCCACTTTGGAGTACAGATAAAAAAAGAGTTTTAAATACGATTACCAAACGATTCAAGGACCGAAATACATGGCAAGGACGTCTCTATCCTTTCCAAAAATAAAAATTTGAATTGAATTTTTTTTGAATTCATTCTATGATATAAGAACTATAATTTAGAAAGAGGTCAACCCATGGCAGAACCATTTACCATATACAAATTGACAATCTTATAAATGTTGGATAAAGCAGGCTTTCCGCTTTCCAACACACAGCTCTCCAACTTCTTTCTGGAGCATGATTATACGGACTACTTCCGTGTGCAGGAGGTTATTGGAAACCTGGTAGATTCCGATCTTATTCTGGCAGAATCCACTCATTCCAACACCCAGTACACACTTACTACCGCTGGAAAAGAAACCTTAAACTTCTTTGCAGATAAAATTACAGAAGGTATTACCCAGGACGTATTACACTTCTTTGAACAAAATCAGATGACGCTCCGTCAGGAAACATCTATCATTGCTGACTATTATAAAACTACAAATCAAACCTATGCCGTACGCTGTCAGGCCCGTTCCGATGGACAGACCATGATGGATTTAACACTCACAGTGAAGACAAAAGAACAGGCAGAAGCAATTTGTAATAACTGGAGAAAGCAGCATGAGGATGTGTATATGTATCTGATGGATTCACTTATGAAGTAACCCAAAACCCCGTATGTTATCAATTTATCGCTGTACTTACGTAAAGCTTTCAAATTGATAGCATACGGGGTTTCTTCATAAGCATACTATTTTTTCTGAATCGAATATCCAAACTTCCCTAACTTCTCGCCCATGGCGAAATATTCGCCATGCGAATACATCACAAGACCAAGTTCGTTAATTAGAAATTTTCCTGTTTCATTCATGTATTCATCTTCTACTGTTACACTGACTACCTCCGCAATAAACATATGATGGCAGCCAAGTTCTTTCTTTTCCACCACTTTACAGGCGATATTAACAGGACTTTCCTTGATAGCTGGAGCCTTGCAGTTTTCCACCGCAAAAGGGGTAAGGTTCATCTCTTTGAATTTGTCTACATCTTTTCCACTAGTTACACCACAGTAATCACAAGCCTTCACCAATTCTTCCGTCGTAAGATTAATGACAAACTCTCCTGTTTCCTCAATCATATGATACGAATAGCGTTCCGGACGTACCGAAATGGATACCATCGGTGGATTGGTACAAATCGTGCCTGCCCAGGCGATTGTAATAATATTATTCTTTCCTTCTTTATCTGCCACAGACACCATAACCGCTGGGACAGGGTTTAACATGTTGCCTGGCTTCCATGTTTGTTTTGCCATTTATTTAATCTCCATTTAATTTTCGTCACATAGGTATTTCTGATTATTGCTTCTCCGACGCCAGAAGTCCGACCTGTTGCATTGCCTTTTCCAATCGCACTACATTCTTCGCTTCCATCTCCGTAAGCGGCATACGTAAAGTCTTGGTCTGAAATCCAAGTAACTCCAGTGCTTTTTTCACCGGAATTGGATTCACTTCACAGAACAACGCCTGTATCAAATCCATATACTTTAACTGCAGTTCTCTTGCTTTGATAACATTGCCATCCAGATATTCATTAACCATATCATGCGTAGCTCCCGGCACCACATTGGCCAACACTGAAATTACTCCAATGCCTCCCAAGGACAAAATCGGCACAATTTGATCGTCGTTACCGGAATATATCTCTAACGCACCTTCTGCTCGACGAATCACCTCTGCCACCTGAGTAATATTCCCGCTGGCTTCCTTTAAGGCTACAATATTGTCTACCTCTTTGCCCAAGCGAGCTGCTGTATCTGGCAAAAGATTTGTGCCAGTTCGTGAGGGAACATTATACATAATGATTGGGCAATCCACGACTGAAGCAACTGCCTTGTAGTGTTCGTACAAGCCATTCTGTGTCGCTTTGTTATAATAAGGTGTCACAACTAAAAGGCCATCTGCCCCAAGCCGCTCTACTTTTTTCGAAAATGTAATCACATTTTCCGTACAATTTCCACCCGTTCCTGCAATCACAGGAACTCTCCCTTCTACCTTTTCTATGGTAAAAGAGATGACGGAAAGACGCTCCTCTTCTGTCATGGTTACTGGTTCCCCTGTGGTTCCACAAACGATAATCGCATCAATTCCGCCCTCAATCTGGTATTCTATCAAACGTCCTAACTCTTCGTAATTTACGTTTTTCTCTTCCGTAAATGGGGTGACAATTGCAACACCCGCACCTCGAAAAAGTGACATATACAATACCTCTTATAATTTGATATTTGGATTTTCTTTGATTATATCTGCAATCAATTCTCTTTCGTCCATTGGCTGTTTAATACCCTTGATTTCCTGATAATCCTCATGGCCTTTTCCTGCCAATACGATGATATCTCCATCCTGAGCATTTTCCATGCAGTACTTAATCGCTTCTTTACGATCTGGCACAGTTACATATGCCCCATCTGCTTTCTCTACACCTACAATAATATCGTTAATGATATCCATTGGTTCTTCATCACGTGGATTATCAGAGGTAATCACTGTCAAATCTGCCAGACGGGATGAAACTTCTCCCATCTCATATCGTCTGGATTTCGCACGATTTCCACCGCATCCAAACAAGCATACCAATCGAGATGGATTATACGCTTTGATTGTAGTCAAAAGGCTTTCCAATGCCATCGCATTATGTGCATAGTCAATCATCAATGTATAACTCTTCGTTACAGGCACGATTTCAATACGTCCCTTGACACTCACATTCTTTAATGCTGATTTAATATTTGTCTCATCTACACCAAAATGGTTACAGATTGCAATCGCTGTCAAAGAATTATATACACTAAAGCTGCCTGGAACATTTACTTCTACATCGAAATCCACCAAACCATTTACATGATATTTTACACCTAAAGCACCGTGCTCTTTCAAGAGTTCTACATTTGTAGCACGGATATCGTTCTGTTCTCCATAACCGAACGTTTCCACTTCACAAGTGTGTCCTTTCATAATGCCTTCTAAATGTTCGCTGTCACCATTAAAAATACCCAGCTTGCAATTCTGGAACAAAAGGCTCTTGCAATGCATATAGTCATCAAAATCTTTATGCTCATTACCTCCAATATGGTCTGGCTCTAAATTCGTAAACACTCCAATATCAAAGGTAAAACCTGCTACTCGGTGCATCATAAGTGCCTGAGAGGAAACCTCCATAACTACAGCTTCTAAACCAGCATCTACCATTTTGCGGAAAGTTTCCTGCACAATGTAAGATTCTGGTGTCGTGTTTACAGAAGGAATATGTTTTTCACCGATAATCGATTCAATCGTTCCGATTAAGCCAGTCTTAATTCCAGCCGATTCCAAAATGGATTTTACCAAATAAGTAGTGGTAGTCTTACCTTTTGTCCCAGTAATACCGATGGTTTTCAACTTTTCAGCAGGATAATCAAAATAAGCTGCCGCCAGCTCCGCCAAGGCAATTCTGGTATTCTCTACTAAAATGTAAGTAAAACCTTCTACCAGCTCTATATCATCTCGCTCAACAACAAAGGCTACCGCACCTTTTCCCATCATTTCAGGAATGAAGTCATGACCATCTCTTACGGTACCTGCGATACATACAAAAACTGCACCTGGTTTGATTTTTCTAGAATCATATACCAGGGATGTAATTTCTGTGTCGAGACTTCCTGCCAACAATTTGTAATCCATTTTTTCTAATAGCTTTTTGATTTGCATATTCGTTTCCCCTTATTCATTATATTCGCCGCTAAATACTTCGGTAGCTGGTCCTGTCATAAAAACATGATTCGTTTCTTCGTCCCATTCAATCACCAGGTCCCCTCCCAGCAAATGAACCAATACTTTTCGGTCTGTCAAACCATTTAAAATACAAGCAACTACCGTTGCACAGGTTCCTGTTCCACAAGCCCAGGTTTCTGCTGAACCTCTTTCCCACACTCGCATGTACGCCTCATTTCTGGAAACCACTTTTACAAATTCGGTATTTGTTCTCTTAGGAAAACGTTCGTGATTTTCGAAAAGCGGTCCATACTTCTCTAATGGAAAATTCTTCACATCATCTACAAACACCACCGCATGAGGATTTCCCATAGACACACAGGTCATCTTCCATTCTTTATCTCCAACTATAATTGGCTCGTTAATGACTTTTTCACCTTCTGCCACCACTGGGATTTCTGCAGGTTCGAAAATTGGTTCGCCCATATCTACACGAACTGTAGCTACCTTTCCATTTTCCACATTCAGGGTCAAATATTTAATCCCTGCACCGGTTTCCACCGCAACTTCTGTTTTATCCGTCAAGCCATGATCGTATACATATTTTCCAACACAACGAACACCGTTTCCACACATCTCGGCTTCGGAACCATCCGCATTATAAATATGCATCGTAAAATCTGCAATTTCCGATGGCCCAATCGTTATCAAACCATCCGAACCGATTCCGAAATGACAATCACTTACCTTGATTGACATCTCCGCTGGATTCTCCAGTTTTTCTTCAAATAAATTCACATAAATATATCCATTTCCACAGCCATGTAATTTCGTAAATTTCATGCTAGTTGTCCTCTTTTCTCCATAAAACTGCTTAAAAAAGGACTGTCGCAAATCGGCAGCCCTTTTCATAATTCTCTAACGTAATAACATCTGGAAAATACCTAATTCATAAAGTGCCAGTCCCACCAAACCTAACATATTAGTAATGCTAAGCACAATAATAGCGATCGTACACTTATGAACAGAAATCACCTTTTTCTCAATATCATTTGCTTTATCTAACTTCTCTTCTACACTCTTTAAAAGATCTGCAAGATTACGATAACATTGTACATTTTCAGAATGAACTTTATCTGACAAATCTGACTTTACAACTTCCAACTGAGCATTTAACTCAGAAAGAGCGTTCTTTAACTCTTCGGCCTGCTGTGCACTAAGTGAGCCTAATGCCCCCTTGATTTCTTCCATCTGCTGTCCATTTAAAACGCCTAATGTATCTTTTAATTCTTCCAACTGGCGCTCATTGATTTTCTGTCCATCCTGCAATTCTTTTCCAAGAGATGCCCCGATTGCTTCCATCTTCTCAGAAACCTTGTCGATTAAATTGTCAATCTGCTTGGTTACTTCTTCAGTAATACCATCTGCCTTTTTCTGACGCTCGTCTAAAATATATTCTAATTCTTTTGCTTTAATTTCTCTTTCGTCTACGATTTCCTGAAGTTCCTGCACCTTAGATTCCTTGGTAAGCAAAAGTGTCTGAAGCTGCTGTGCTTTCGCACGAAATTCATCAATCTGCTTTAATAAATAATCTTCCTTCTCAATTTTGCTATTTTCTGGTACATTTTCTACAATAATATTTTCTGTTGTCATTTCTTTCTCCAATGTGATAATAACGTTTTCTGGTAAAGTAGGCTCATCCTTTTGCACCGTTGTCTCATTTTCAGGTCCAACAACCGGCGCCACTGGTTTTACTGGCATCACTACTACTGGCTGCCTGTTTGCAGTCTGCGACATCGTCTTTGGTCTTACTTGTGAAGTTTTCTTCGGCTCAAGACCATTTAAAACCTGTCTTGCAATTTTATCCAGCAAGCCTGCCATAGCCTATCCTCCCATAATTTGTCCATATTATATTTCATTGTAGCATTTACATTTTGATTTGTAAATTAGTTTTTCTAAATATCACGAATGCCTCCCCAATTTATTCATTTATCGCTGTATTGACATAAGGCTTCTAAATGAATAAATTGAGAAGGCATTCTTACTTTTTCTAAAGAAATTAATATACTAGACTGAACACTTTTACATAATATTATGAATTATTTTAAAGGATACTTCGCAGTAAGTTCATCTACAATCGCACGAGCTTTATCGATGGCTGCTTCGCCTTCTTTGATGAGCATTGCAATAGCTTCTGCAATCTTGTCCATATCCTCTGTATTCATACCACGCGATGTAACCGCTGGTGTACCGAGACGTAAACCACTGGTTACAAATGGTGATTTTGGATCATTTGGAATGGTATTCTTATTACAGGTAATGTGGGCTGCATCCAAAAGCTTTTCGGTTGCTTTTCCTGTTAACTCATATGGTGTCAAATCAACAAGCATCAAATGATTGTCTGTACCATCCGAAACAATCTTGATTCCTCTATCCATAAGACCCTTGCAAAGAGCCTGTGCATTGTCAATTACGCCCTGCTGATATTCCTTGAAAGCTGGATCTAAAGCTTCCTTGAAACATACCGCTTTTGCAGCAATCACATGCATGAGCGGACCGCCCTGAATACCAGGGAACACTGCTTTGTTAAAGTTGTATTTATCAGCTACTTCCTGGCTGGCCATAATCATACCGCCACGTGGTCCACGAAGTGTTTTGTGGGTTGTTGTAGTTACAACATCTGCATAAGGCATTGGGCTTGGATGAAGTCCTGCCGCTACAAGACCTGCGATATGTGCGATGTCAACCATAAGAAGTGCGCCACATGCATCCGCGATTTCACGGAACTTCTTGAAATCGATGGTTCTTGCATAAGCAGATGCACCTGCAATAATCATCTTAGGTTTGCATTCCATTGCAATTTCCATTACCTTATCATAATCGATAAAACCTTCATCATTTACTCCATAAGGCACAATATTGAAATAAGAACCAGAGAAGTTTGCTGGTGAACCATGGGACAAATGTCCGCCGTGGTCTAAGTTCATACCCATAACAGTATCACCTGGCTGTAACATAGCAAACTGTACCGCCATATTCGCCTGTGCCCCAGAATGAGGCTGAACATTTACATATTCACAGCCAAACAATTCTTTTGCACGTTCTCTTGCCAATTCCTCTACTACGTCTACACAGTCACATCCGCCATAATATCTCTTTCCTGGGTAGCCTTCTGCATATTTATTGGTCATAATGCTTCCCATTGCCGCCATAACTGCTGGAGAAGTCCAGTTTTCTGAAGCAATCAGCTCGATATGACTATTCTGTCTATCTAATTCATTCTCAATCGCCGCAGCAACCTCAAGGTCTACTGCTTTTAAATCTTCCATGCTGTACATAAGTATTTCTCCTTTACAAAAACATAAATTCATTATATAGGAGAAAACCATGTTCGGCAATTATAAAATACACTGTTTTCTATCATAATTACTTATAGTATTTATAACCTCAATCCTAATCTTATGAATTACTATCCTCAACTGTTTTCCTGTATAACGCCTTATATTCATACATCTTTGTATCCGCTTTTGTCATCAACGATTCCAAGGTTTCCTTTTCATTCTTTTCTCGTGAAGCATATCCATAAGAAGAAGTAATCACGTATGGGATATCCAGCAATGCACTTCTTTCCACCAAAAGAGCCTCTAATTTGCTCCACATAGCTTCAATATCAGCATCCGACACATCCTCTAAGATGGAAATAAATTCATCCCCACCCATTCGTCCAACGAAACCGATTTCACCGAAAGTTTCTTCGATTGCTTTGCTAAATACACACAAAAGCTCATCCCCTTTATCGTGCCCAAAGGTATCGTTTACATATTTAAAACGATTCAAATCCATGTAAAGGAAAGTAATTCTATGGTTATACTTCTTTTCAATATTATCAATCAAATCCAGACATGCTGCACGACTGTTACATTTCGTAAGTGTATCCATATAAATCTTATTGACATTCTTGTACCAACGATAAATAATTCGAACAATACAACAAATCAAAATAAAGATACTAATACTCAAGCTATTTTGCAAAATATTTAAAGTAGAAAATCTTGCAACGATTTCAGAAGTAGGAATACTCTGTACAATTAGCCAATTAAACTCTTCTAAATAGGTAACATTACTTTGATATTCAATGCCTTCAATCGTCACAATACCTTTTTGATCTTTCTCTTCTGTCAATGCCTTTTGAATCAAAGACGTCTCGGAATCTTCTTTATCAAAAACAGATACTTGATACGTTACATCTACCGTTCTATCTGAGGTCAGATACTTTCCTTCTTTATCCAAAATAAAGCATTTTCCATCCAAAACCATCTCATTGTCTGCAATGAGTTTTTGAATATTATCCAACCTTAATGCTCCACATAGAGCACCGACCTTTTCATTATTTTTATTATAAATTGACACACATATCGTGGTAAAAACATCACCTGTTTCGGTATAAAATGGTTCTGCTATGAATACCTCTTTATACATAACATCATAGAAAAACTTCTCTCCGCTTTGATCCCTATGAACGTCTTCATCAATGTAATAGCCTTGCCCATTTTTATTCATAATAAACATATGACTAAAGCCGAACTCATCGGAGCGATAACGAATAAACTCTTTTTGTTTTTCTTCATCCATTTCATATATCTCTGGATAGGTAACCAGAGCCTGCAATAACTCTACCTTTTCGTCTAACAAATCCTCAAACTGTATTTTCAAGTTATGTGCTTCATTGGTCATGACTTCTTGAATCAGGTTTAATTGACTCGTCTTTGCATTTTCCATGTAAGTGCTCAATCCCACCAAAAGCATAATGATAGAAACAGTCGCACCAATCAGCATAAAATAATCCAATGGTTTTAATTTCAATCGTCTAACTTGTAAACGGTTTTGATTCTTTCTCATAACGTCCCCCATACCAAACCTATATAAGAATATTTTATCATGCTTATCTAGGAAGAGCAATAAAAAAGCCCGGTGGATTTCTCCACCGAGCTTTATTTTAGATTTTAGTTAATTCTATTCTTCTCCTGCATAGAGAGTAACTAATTTCTTTAAGTGTTCGTAACGTTCTTTAGCGTTTGCTTCAGACTGAGCGAATAATTCAGCAGCTCTTTCTGGGTTGAACTTAGCAAGTGATGCATAACGGTTTTCACCCTTCAAGAATTCCTGATAATTTCCTGTAGGTTCTTTGCTATCTAAGCTAAATGCGTTCTTTCCAGCAGCTTTGAGTTCTGGATTGAAACGGAAGTTATGCCAGTAGCCTGATTCTACAGCAAGTTTTTCTTCTGTCTGAGCTTTGCTCATACCTTTACGGATACCATGGTTGATACATGGAGCGTAAGCGATGATTAATGATGGTCCTGGATAAGCTTCAGCTTCTGCTAATGCTTTTACAGTCTGGTTCATATCAGCACCCATAGAGATGTGTGCAACATATACATAACCATAGCTCATTGCGATACCAGCAAGGTCTTTCTTCTTAGTTTCTTTACCGCCAGCTGCGAACTGTGCAATAGCACCAACTGGTGTAGATTTAGAAGACTGTCCACCTGTGTTAGAGTAAACTTCTGTATCGAATACCATAACGTTGATATCTTTACCAGATGCTAAGATGTGGTCAACACCACCGAAACCGATGTCGTATGCCCATCCGTCACCACCGAATACCCACTGAGATTTCTTAGATAAGTAATCTTTTTCTTTGAGGATTTCGTTAGCTTTTTCACATCCACATGCTTCTAATGCAGCAACTAATTTATCTGTAGCTGTTCCGTTTGTTGCTCCACAGTTGTATGTTTCTAACCATTCTTTTGCAGCTGCTTTAGCTTCTTCTGTAGCACATTCTGCTTCTGC
>JAFUPI010000083.1 GCA_017481285.1 Agathobacter sp.
GCTTTGATTACACCATTTTTGGAAGAACTTCTGCACCGTGGGGTTGTCTATGGTAGACTTCGCAGAAGAATGAGCATGTGGCCAGCAGTGGTGATTTCTGCCCTGGTTTTTGCGGCATTGCATTTTAATATCGTACAGTTTGTTTATGCATTTTTGCTAGGTGTGGTATTTGCTTTGATTGTAGAAAAGACTGGGAAGCTTTATCCAGCAATCATTGCGCATGTGGTGGCCAATGGTATTGCGGTTATTCGCACAGAAACTGGTTTCTTGCAAGGGACAGTCGATGGAAGCCTATCTGCATGGCTGGTTTCGGTGGGGATTTGTCTGATTGGTATTAGTGGACTTATCGTGTTTGTTGGGAATAAAAAGAAAGAGGAAAAGCAATGAGTAAGTATGTATTTTTTGATATAGATGGAACTCTATGGGATGAGAAAATGATTGTTCCGGAAAGTACGAAGCTTGCGATTAGAAAACTACAGGAAAATGGACACAAAGCTTTTGTATGTACAGGACGTGCGATGGGGAATGTCAATGATCCACAGTTCGACGAAATCGGTTTTGACGGTTTTATTGCTTCTTGTGGTAATCATGTCGAGATGGATGGAAAGATTCTTTATGAAAATAATTTGTCTTATGAAGAAGTGAAAGCGATTTATGATGTGAGTCGTAAGGCAAATCTGCCGATTATATACGAAGGAACAGAGTATCAATGGCTGGATAGAGATGGATTTGAGGGCGATTCTTATATTGACTATATTGTGCAGAATTTAAAGGATTCTGCGGTTTTTCTGGATGAATGCGAATTGACAGAGATTCAAGCCAATAAATTTTCTGCTTTGGTAAATGCAAACACCGATTATGAATCCGTAGAGGAAACCTTGGCAGATATCTTTGATTTTATGGATCATGGGGATGGTATTATCGAGGCTGTGCCAAAGGGAACTTCCAAGGCCACTGGAATTGCATGGTTATGTGAGCATCTTGGAATTTCAATAGAGGATACGTATGCAATCGGAGATAGTATCAATGATTTGGAAATGCTTTCCTATGTAGGACATAGCATCGCTATGGGGAATGCCAGTCAGGTGGCGAAGGATGCAGCTGAATATGTGACAACACATATTCATGCGGATGGTATTTTAAATGCACTGAAGCATTATGATTTAATATAGTGTTTAGGAGTTTATAAAAATTTTAGCACTCGAAGCGAAAGAGTGCTAATTTTTGTGTTGACTTTTAAATATCGAAGTAATATTATCTTTACTAGGGCATATAAATTATTAGTGTATGTCTATCCATAAGTAAATAATTAATTACATATACAGGAGGAATTTTCAATGAAATTATCACCATTAACAGATCGAGTTGTTTTGAAACAGTTAGAAGCTGAAGAAACCACCAAGTCTGGTATTATTTTAACTGCATCTGCACAGGAAAAACCACAGGAAGCAGAAGTAATCGCTGTAGGTCCTGGCGGAATCGTAGATGGCAAAGAAGTAGTGATGCAGGTAAGTGTTGGACAGAAGGTTATCTATTCCAAATATGCTGGAACAGAAGTAAAGCTGGATGGACAGGAATACATCATCGTTCGACAGAATGATATTCTTGCTATCGTTGAAGACTAATTAAAGGAGATTTTGGAAATATGGCAAAAGAAATTAAATATGGCTCAGAAGCCAGAGTAGCACTTGGTGCTGGTGTAGACAAATTAGCAAATACTGTTCGCGTGACATTGGGACCAAAAGGAAGAAACGTGGTATTAGACAAATCCTTTGGTGCACCACTTATCACAAATGACGGTGTGACTATTGCAAAAGAAATCGAATTAGAAGATGCATTCGAAAACATGGGTGCTCAGCTTGTAAAAGAAGTAGCAACCAAGACAAATGACGTAGCAGGGGATGGTACTACTACAGCAACCGTACTGACTCAGGCTATGGTAAATGAAGGCTTCAAGAACTTAGAAGCAGGTGCAAATCCTATCGTTTTACGTCGTGGTATGAAAAAAGCGACAGATGTAGCAGTAGCTGCATTAAAAGAAATGAGCCAGCCAGTAAATGGAAAAGAACAGATTTCCAGAGTTGCAGCTATCTCTGCTGGTGATGAAGAAATCGGTAACTTAGTAGCAGATGCTATGGAAAAGGTTACAACAGATGGTGTTATCACAATCGAAGAATCCAGAACTATGGAAACAGAACTTGACCTTGTAGAAGGTATGCAGTTTGACCGTGGTTATCTTTCTGCATATATGTGTACCGATATGGATAAGATGGAAGCAGTTCTTGACGAACCACACATCCTTATCACAGATAAAAAGATTTCCAACATTCAGGATATCCTTCCATTATTGGAACAGGTTGTTCAGTCTGGTGCAAGACTCCTTATTATTGCAGAAGATATCGAAGGTGAAGCACTTACTACACTTATCGTAAACAAACTTCGTGGTACATTCAACGTAGTTGCTGTTAAGGCTCCTGGCTACGGTGACAGAAGAAAAGCAATGTTGGAAGATATCGCTATTCTTACAGGTGGCCAGGTAATCAGCTCTGACCTGGGTCTTGAATTAAAAGACACTACAATGGATATGCTTGGTCGTGCAAAATCCGTTAAGATTGCAAAAGAAAACACAGTAATCGTAGATGGTTACGGTAGCAAAGAAGCAATCAAAGCTCGTATCCATTCTATCCATGGCCAGATTGCAGAAACAACTTCTGAATTTGACAAAGAAAAACTTCAGGAAAGACTTGCTAAGATGGCAGGCGGTGTAGCAGTAATCCGCGTAGGTGCAGCTACTGAAACTGAAATGAAAGAATCCAAACTTCGACTCGAAGATGCTCTTAATGCAACAAGAGCTGCAGTAGAAGAAGGTATCATCGCAGGTGGTGGTTCTGCATATATTCATGCTTCTAAGAAGGTTGCTGAACTTGCAGACACATTAGAAGGCGACGAAAAGACTGGTGCAAAGATTATCCTCAAGGCTTTAACAGCACCACTTTACTATATCGCTGCAAATGCTGGATTAGAAGGTGCAGTTATCATCAACAAAGTACGTGAATCTGAAGCTGGCGTAGGTTTCGACGCTGCAAAAGAAGAGTACGTTGACATGGTAGCAAGCGGTATCCTTGACCCAGTAAAAGTAACTAGAAGTGCATTACAGAACGCTACTTCCGTAGCATCTACACTTCTTACAACAGAATCAGCTGTTGCAAACATTAAGGAAGACCTTCCTCCAATGCCACAGGGCGGCGGAATGGGTATGATGTAAATCTAACTGTCTAGCCAAGTGTAGGGCAATATAAAAGCAGTGATGGCATGCTTGCATGCCGAATCACTGCTTTTTATATTGTCCGTTATTTGGCGTTCAGCCAAATAGCGAGAGCCAAGTCGCTGCTAAGCGACGAAAAGTCACGAAGTGACGAGGGTCGAGCTACACTTGGCTCATATTCAATTTATTCTTCTACGCGAATATTAGAAAGGAACTGATATTCGTCGCCTACTTTTCTTATGGTTACTTCATATACATTTGCGGGTATATCATGAGCACTACAATATTGGAGCGTGATAGTACCATCCGCATGCTTTTCACCAGAAAGAATATCGTATGTACCATAGCTACTGTCGCCACCCATATAATAATAAGCATCATATTCTTCTAAGTAGTAGAAGGAATTCATACCAACCTTGTTGGTTTCTTCATAAGAAAGTCCCGCATATGTCTGTAATGCAGCATCCATTTCAGCGATAGTCACCTTGGATACATCCAAATTACATGGACCATAATACTGTTCCAAAAGCTGAATTTCAGCATTCGATACAGGTGTCTGGTTTTCTCCAAAGACTCCATGATGGAAGGTATGATGGAAAACGATGTCCTTGGCTGTCGTATATTCAGTATAGCCTAAGAACATATTTCGCATTTTTTTCTCTGGTAGATTAAAGTAGTATTTTTCAAACCATTCTACTCGTTCCGCAGAGAGTGTACCTACGGCGTCCTCTACATCAGATGGGATACTGAGTTGAGTATCCTCGGTATTTATATCTAGCTGAGTATCATTCTGTTGTGTGTCATCTTGCTGTGTTTCTTGTTGTTGTGTTTCTGAGTCATCATTGTTTGGTGTTTCGTCATTTGACTGACAACCGACCAATAATAGCATAACCAAAGCAAGTAGTGTGATAAGTAATCGCTTATTTGTCATTTGAAATCAACCCCTTTTCATTATATTTTATAATTTCAGTATATCATAGATGGATTGCGTGGACAAGGATCTTACATTTTCCAGATGAATATGTGTGTGAAGCTGCATAAGATAATTTTACGCCACAAACGCCAGTACATTGTATCCAATGAGAATCACTATCATGTACATATTCAGCGGAATGAGAACAGGAGGCATACACAGGATTACCAAAACCAAGCAGAGAGCTATCGCTAAGGCTCATGGTATGTTTTGAAACCTGGTTGCTACAATTTTTTAGAGAGTACCTTTTGCGGTTTAATAGATGATATCTTTCTTGACATATAACTCTGTTTATGCAATAATGACTTTACGCGTCGTAATAATTTTGTAATAATTTAAATAGTATTACAATACATGTTTGGGGAGACAATGTA
>JAFUPI010000084.1 GCA_017481285.1 Agathobacter sp.
TAGTTAATGTTTCAGATTCTTTTGGCTGAAGAATCTGAGTCTTTTCAAAGCCTACTAACTGAACAGAAGCTTTTTCTACTTTGTTTTCAATGTCATACTGTGTGTATGGGCTCTGTACATAAATCTGTACAGTTTCCTTACCAGCTACATCACCAGTATTTGTTACTTTAATAGTAATTGTATATGTCTGAGCATCTTTGTCATAAACAAGAGCCATATCGCTATATTCGAATGTTGTATAGCTCAAACCATAACCGAATGGGAATGCTACGTCGTCGCTATATACATAGTTACCAGCATTGCCAGTACCCATTACTGTATCTTCGTAACGTGTTTCATAATATTTGTATCCAACATAGATACCTTCCTGATAAATCATGTATGTATCTGCATGTTCAGGAATCTTGGTTAAATCGCCAGAATACTGAATAGGTGTGAAGTTCTGCATAACTGGGCTTGAGTAGTTGTCATAGCAGTATGTATCTGCAAGACTACCAGATGGGTTTACTGTACCATTTAAGATTTCTGCTACAGCTTCCAAACCTGTCTGACCTACACCACCAATCCAAAGTGTAGCATCTACGCCATATTCGTTGTTCTTTAAGAAGTCAACCTGAAGAGCGTTAGAGGTGTTGATTAATACGATAATCTTACCAATCTTGCCTTCATCTTTTAACTTCTTAACATTTGCCATCATTTCTCTTTCGATGTCATTTAATGCAAGATAGTTTTTGCCATCTGCTAATGTATGATCGAAGTAGCTGTCTGCACCTTCACCACCGATACGTGATAAAACTACGATAGCTGCATCGCCATAGTTTTCGATAGATTTGAGAACGTCTTCTGTATAAAGTGACCATGGAGCTTCTACGATTTCAGCTGAGCCATATCCACTAGCTGTAGCAGAATCCTGAACTACTGCACCAGCATTGCCACGTGTATATTCTGCTGCTTCACCAGTTGCATAGAAATCCCATAATGTTGGGTTAACTTCAAATTTACCAACCTGTTCTAAAGCCTGTTTTAAGTTAAGGCTCTTAGAAGCATCTACGTTACCAGAACCTGTACCACCGTATACAATGTTTACAGATGAGGTTGAGAATAAGCTTACCTTTGCACCTTTTGCAAGTGGTAATGCTTTGTCGATGTTTGTTAACAGAGAAGCACCTTCTGCTTCTACCTGTTTTACAAGCGCAGCACCTGCTGCTGTTCTTTCTTCTTCTGTTTTGAAGTCACCTTCATAGTAAATAGCATTCTCATCTTCATTTACTACTTCCCAGAATGTACCTCCTAAGAATAATGAAAATGTGTTGTCAAACATACCCATGACAACGGTTACTGCTGTTAAAATGATTGCGAGTGGCGCACTGAGCCATGTCAACCATTTCCAAGGTCTTGTAGCTTTACTACGAGCCTTTTTGTAGGCTTTTTTGCGAGCCTTGATTTCCTTCTTATCCATATTTCCCCTTTCCCTGTGGAGGTGTTTCCTTCCCTTCCACATGACACTATAAAATGATATTACAAGTGTACCACTTTTTTGGTCAAAATACAACGCAGAAATGTTGCATTTTGCCTATAAAACAATAAAATTTTTATAACTTTTCGTCAAAATAACAATATGTCCAATAAAAAAGAACGATATGCAGGCAAGCCTGCTATCGTTCTTTTTCATCGTCCTACTTAGCTAAATCATTATTTACTACATTACAACAAAAGCGATTGTAGCTGGTTCTAATGTAAGTGTACCTTCCATAACAACTGGTGCCATTTCTGGAACTTCATTGTTTTCACCAAGCACTAATTCTTTTCCGTTTAACTTCATAACGGTTGCACGTTTTGTATCTGCATGAAGTTTGTATACTTCTGCTGCTTTTGGAAGTTCTACAGTTGTAGCTTCTGTTTCAGAGTTGTTGATGATAAGGTAAGCCACACCATCTTTGCCATCTCTACGAGAGTGAGCAAATACATGAGCGCCTTCACGGATTTCTTCTTTTGTATCATAAACAGTTGTACCCATGATTCTGTTCCAAAGTAATACTGCGAAGTAGTTTGGTCTAGGATCAAATGTACCATGTTTCAAGAAACCATAGTCAGAAGAAGCTAATGTATTGTGGAAAATTACGCCATCTGTAAGAGTAGCAAATGTTCCAAGTTCGTTTAATGTACGGAATACATCAACATATGTAGAAGCCCATGTATCTCCGCCGCCGCCTGCGTCACCAGATTCTGTTACCCACATTTCTCCGCCTGGACAGTATTTGTCGCGGTATGGGATATTAAGTTTACAGTTTAATGGTGCTACATTTAAATAGCTTTCTGTTAATACCTTGTCTGGAGACCAGTGCATTGTTGGCATAACCATTTCAAGACGCTCAGAAATACCATTGTAATAGTGGTAACTGTATACATCAAGTGGCTCTTTTGCACCTCTCATTAAATCATCACATGTTGCATTATTTCCAGTAAGAAGTTCGATACCACCACCTGCAAATTCTTCCTGCTTTTCTGCATCACCCATAGCACCACCAGTGTTACATGGTCCAACAATGAGTGTATCAGGATAGTTATCACGTACCCATCTATGGAAAAGATCTTCGTCTCTTACATAGTTTTCTGCAGTATATCCTGGTGGGAATCCTGTAATATCAAGCATGTTTGGTTCATTTGTGAACTCTACCGCATCGATGGTTGCACCATATTCTTTTGTTAATGCAAAAATCTTTTCTACCTGTGACGGATTCCAAGGTTCATCTGCTTTATGAAGACCTTCACAGTTTGCTACAGAGATTAAAAGTTTTGCGTTAATTGCTTTTACGAAATCAAGCACACCAATCCACTGTTCTTTTGTAAGTCTGTTCTGGTAGCCTTCTGGAGTAACGCCAGTACCTTCGAAATCATAGTATGTCTTGGTAGCCCATGTACCTGATACACGTACCCAAACTGGTCCGAATTCAGAAGCTAATTTACGAAGTTTTTCGCTGTAAAGATCGATTGGTGGATATACCTGCATCAAAGAAGCCATAGCTCCTGCGATATCTGTTGCACCACCTACATTGAATTTTTCTGTACCAGCAATCTGTTCTGGTGTATATGCTTTCCAGAATGTACCACCAGTTACTTCTGTAAATTCTACGTTATATGACATAAGCTTGTCATTTACAGTACGAATTACCTGAAGTGGTGAAACTTGAAGTTTAATGTTCTGTCCCATTGGTTTGTCCCCCATTTTCTTAATTTTATATTTCAGAGCCAAGCTCTCACCTGGCTCTGTAAGTTACGGATTAAAGTACGATAAATGCACAGTTTGTAGCAGGAATTTCTACTGTACCTTCTGCTTTCACTGGTTCTAATGCTGGAAGAACGTCTCCTTCGCCAAGTGCTAATACATTTCCATTTAAAGTCATATTACGTGAACGAAGTCCTGTTTCACCAGCAAGTACATATACATCTGCTTCTCTTGGAAGTTCTACTGTGATGGCTTCGTTTGTATTGTTTACAACGAGGTAAGCTACACCATCTTTGCCATCCTTACGAGAATGTGCATAGATTCTTGCACCTGCTGCTACTTCACTTGCATCAAGAGCTGCTGTACCCATAATACGGTTCCAAAGTAATACTGCAAAGTAGTTTGGTCTTGGAACGAATGTACCATGTTTCAAGAAACCATAGTCAGAGGAAGCTAATGTATTGTGGAAAATTACACCATCTGTAACAGTTGTGAATTCACCTAATTCATTTAAGGTACGTGGTACATCAGCATATGTAGAAGCCCATGTATTTCCACCACAACCAGCGTCACCAGATTCTGTTACCCACATCTGTCCGCCAGGAACGTATTTATCACGTTTTGGGGCATACTGTCTTGCACAATGTGCTGCAATTCCTAAATATTTATCTGTGAGGATTGCCTCATATGGCCAGTGACCACCCATAGCAGCACCACGTTCAGATACACCATTGTAGTAATGGTAGCTGAATACATCCATTTTTGATTTGTATTCGCCAAGTAATGCTTCTGTTGTAACGATATCATAGCCTGCTGCCATACCGCCGCCAGCACCTTCCATGCCAGCACCAAACATATCGATATCACCTACTGTACAAGGTCCAACGAATAAGCAATCTGGATAGTTTTCTTTTAACCATGCACCAAATGCATCATGGTCACGAGCATGATCTGCTGCTGTATAACCCTGTGGTAAACCAGAAAGAGCGATTAAGTTTGGTTCATTTGTAAACTCTGCTGCTGAAACTGGAACACCATATTCGATACTGTAGTCCATAAGCATTTTCGCCTGTGTCGTATCCCATGGTTCATCCTTGCTGTGGTTACCTGGACAGTTTGCAAAAGAAACAAGTAATTTACCATCTACTGCTTTTACGAAATCAAGTAAATTAGTCCACTGTTCTTTTGTAAGAAGGTTCTGATAGCCTTCTGGAACCTGTCCGTTTGTATGTCCATCAAAATCGTAGTATGTCTTGTTTGCCCATGTACCAGATACACGTACCCAGGCTGTACCAAGTTCTTTTGCAAGTTTGATAAGTCTTGGATTTGTAGTATCGATTGGATCATACCACTGCTGTAAATTTCCCATATTGCTCCAGTCCTGAATCACTGGAAATTCTTCTGTACCATCTACCTGTGCTTCTGTATAAGCTTTCCAGAAAGTACCGCCTGTTACTTCTGTCATTTCCACGTTGTAAGATACAAGACGTGGGTCTACCTGACGAAGTTCATTTAATTCTGTTTTAAGTGTAACAAATTTTCCCATTGGTTTGCCCCCCTATTTGCCTAGTTTTTCATGTTAAAAATATTATATCAAAAAATCCCCTCTGTGACGAGGGGACAAACATGGGACAAGTGTGGCACTTTGTTCCAATTTTTTGTATAGTCAATTTAGCTACTTTTACTAATCTTCAATCTTAAACATATGCTTTACCTCTTGGCTCATCTCTTCTGGAGACTGTTTCATGCCAGAGTGATGCCAGGTAAGCAACATGGTCATTATGGCTGAAATATAGCCAGAGTATCGCAACTCTTCATTTGTAAAATTTCCTTTATCTATACTTTCATTAAATCGTTCAAAAATCCGATTAATCAAAAGATGACTTAAGCCACTCTTTTGAAGCACATCTAACAAGCTCTTTCTTTTTTTCCAATAGGAAAAGAAACCTACCAAATCTGTTTTGACTTCCAGATTCAAAAAAGCTTCTGTTAATGCATCATCCACAATAGCATCCAATACATCTTCCAGCGAATCGTAATATCGATAAAACGTCTTTCTAGGCACTCCCATTTCTTTTGCCAACGAAGTAACTGTAATATCATGAAATTTATTTTTCTTCATCATTGCTAGCAATGTGGTCTGAAATAATTTTTGTCGTGCAATTGATTTTTCTGTTTTGCAGATTTTATACATACTAGGTAGCTCCTGTCCATTTCTTAAATCCATTATAAAACAGTGTACCAAAATACTCCATTTAATTTTAATCATTCTAAACAAAAAATATTGCAAGCCCAAAACAGATGTGGGATAATTACTTTATATTGGAAAAATATTTTTATAAAGGAAACATTATGAGTAATCAAAACAGAAACAATCTTGGCGACCAGTTTAAATATGCAGTCCAAGATGCAATCAACAAGGGAGATTTTAAAAGATTAAATTATTTGGTAACGGATACTGTAACGGATGCCATTGCCGAAGCTAGTGTCCAGCTGAAAAAGGCCGGTGACGAGGTTCAGAAAGAATTCCAGTCCAACTCCCGAACAAACACATCCAAAAACACACAGCAACAGCATATTGTTAAATCAAAAAAAATATGCCGATATCAAAAACCAAAAATGTAGGACGAGTATCCAGTGTTCTATACACGGTGTTTGGTGCAATCGGAACAGGGATTAATTCCATCATTGTTCTAGTCGCACTTCTTGGAATATTGCTCACTTCAGAATGGAGCCTGATTCCTGGATTTGTATTTTTTTCTATTATCTTAAGTGTATTTGGTTTTATGCTTCGCACAGGTATCGTCCAAAGACAACGCCTTACTCGTATGAAGCGATACATTTCACTCTGCGATGACAATATGTATATCAATATTGACGATTTGGCACATCACACACATAAATCTATCAATTATGTTTTAAAGGATGTAAAGAAAATGCTGCAGCTAGGTTTCTTTCCAGAAGGCCATCTTGATCAAAAAGAAACCTGCCTCATGTTAGACGATGCAACTTACCGTGAATATCTTCGCGTAGAACAAGAACGCAAAGCATTGGCTCAGGAAGAAGCGTTGAAACAAACCGCTCCTCTTACGGAAGAAGAAAAACAGACGCAAGAATTAGAGGCTATGATTCAGGAAGGACAGGACTATATTCAAAAGCTTCATCATCTCAATGACTTAATTGAAGATGAAGTCGTTTCCGAAAAGCTTTATCGCATGGAAGACCTGTTAAAAGAAATTTTCCAGCGTTTGAAAGAAGCTCCAGAACAGATGCCAAAGATGCGCAAGCTGATGAATTACTATCTGCCTACTACAATCAAACTGCTGCAGGCATATTCAGAGTTCGATGATGTCAGCGCACCAAATCATGACATCGCTTCTGCCAAGGCGGAAATTGAAAAAACTATCGATATCATCAATGAAGCTTTCACAGAGCTTTTAAATAAACTTTTCCAGACTTACGCATTTGATGCAGCTACCGATGCACAGGTATTGCAAACCATGTTAGCGAAAGAAGGATTAACCAAAAACAAAGTTGGGGAGGAAATATAAATGAGTAAAGAATTAGATGAAATGTTACAGGAAGCTCCTACATTAACCTTTGAACCATTTGCAGATACAAAGGATGAAGTAGTTGTTGTCGAAGAAGCAAAAAAGGAATTAGAAAGTGTTGAAGCCAAACTCACACCAGCGGAACAAAAAATGGTAGATGATTTTGCTGCACAGATCGACCTTACCAACACTCAGCTGGTTCTCCAGTATGGTGCTGGCAGCCAGAAAAAAATCGCTGATTTCTCTGAAACAGCTTTAAACAGTGTTCGCACCAAAGATTTAGGCGAAGTTGGCGACCTACTTACAGACGTAGTGGCTGAACTTAAGAACTTCGGTGAAGAAGAGGAAAAAGGCATCCTTGGATTCTTTAAAAAGAAAAGCAATCAGCTTGCAAGCTTAAAAGCAAAATATGACAAGGCAGAAGTAAACATTAACAAAATTACAGAAGCAATGGAAGCTCATCAGATTACATTATTAAAAGATGTGGCTATGCTGGACAAGATGTATGATTTGAACTTGAATTATTTCAAGGAATTATCTATGTACATTCTCGCTGGTAAGCAAAAACTCGAACAGGCGAAAACAGTCGAATTACCTGCATTACTTGCCAAAGCAGAGCAAAGTGGACTTCCTGAGGATACCCAGAAAGCAAAGGATTTCTCAGAAATGTGCAACCGTTTCGAAAAGAAAATCTATGACCTTGAGCTTTCCCGCAATGTATCCCTTCAGATGGCACCACAGATTCGTTTAATCCAGAACAACGATACAGTAATGTCTGAAAAGATTCAGTCCACACTTGTAAATACCATTCCACTCTGGAAGAGCCAGATGGTAATCGCTATCGGTTTGGATCACTCTACCGAAGCTGCTCAGGCACAACGCGAGGTTTCTGACATGACCAATACATTACTTAAGAAAAATGCAGAACAGCTTAAGGTGGCTACCATTGAAACTGCAAAAGAATCCGAACGTGGAATCATTGATATCGAAACTCTTCAGCAGACAAACCAGACACTTATCTCTACATTAGATGAAGTAATGAAGATTCAGGAAGAAGGCAGAGAAAAACGTGCTGCCGCAGAAGCTCAGCTTCAACAGATTGAAACTGAAATGCGTGAAAAACTTCTTGAGATGAGTAAATAGCCACACGCATCAACTGTAAAATGAAAGGAGCGTGACCTATGCAATTTATTCGTTCCGCAGAACTTAGACCAGGGCTTCGCATTGCGAAACCTATTTATAACAAAGATGGTGTGTTACTTTATGAACGCAACTCTAGACTGACTATTCCAGCCATCAATAGTATTCGTAACTTTGACTTGATTGGAATCTACATTCTCGAGCCTGCAGAACCAGTGCCACCATTTACGAGAGAAGACTTAGAATTTGAACAGGCACAAACGGTTTACTTATTTAAACTGAAGGACTTATTTGAAAAAATATACAAACGTCAGCCATTGGATAAATTGGAAGATTTGGTAGATGATATTATCAAACGTTATGGCAGCTTGACCCATCGTGTCAACTTCAACCAAAATCTGCGTAGTGCCCACGACTTTATGTACAAACACGCCACCAGTGTTGCTATCCTTACAGCAATGATTGGACAGCACATCGATATGCCAGAAGAAGATTTCAAATCTTTGATTACTGCTGCGGTTTTGTACGGCTTTGGATATCGCTTTTTATCCAAAAATGTTATGGACAAAGAAGAAGAATTTACTGAATATGATAACAAATCCAAACAAGCTGCTTTGGAAAAAGGTACCAGCTATCTTAGCATGTCCACAGATCCTATCAGCTTCCTCCCAAAAGCGATTCGCGTGGTGGAATACTATATTTTATCCAGCAATCCAGAGCGAAAGATTGAGCATCCTACCGAAGACGTTTTACTTTTAGCAGAAATCTTAAAAGTAGCTGTAGAGTTTGACATGATGACGGGAATGATTATGGGACATAAACCAGAATCGGAAATTGTAGCGATGAATTCCTTGCGTGAACGCACGAATGAATTTAACGAAACCATCGTTCACATTTTAGCTCAATGCATACATATTATCCCAACTGGTGCTAGTGTAGATTTGAACAATGGGGAAAAAGCTGTTGTATTGGTAGAAAACCAGAAAAACTATATGGAACCAGTTATCCTTAGACTTCGTGATAATAATATCTACGACTTGAGTGATCCTACTGTAAATCGTCGTATCCAAATTGTGGATATTATGAAAACTATGGATAACCGTGTGGAAATTGATGTAGATACAATTAGGCACTTTAAAGCTGATAAGCGTATTCAGGAAATGACAAAACGCTATAAAGAACAAAAAGAAAAAGCAGAAAGTGCAAAAAAATAACATAACAAAGGGGCTGTCGCAAAATATAACTTTGTCGACGCCCTTTCTTATTGCTTTGAAATAGATATGTCGCTGTATTTTGCGTGCATTTTCGAACCTTTAAGGGAAACGCTATTATTTCTTGAAACACTCTACTTGCTTAAATTTTGTGTCTGGCATAGCTTTTACAATCTGCACCGCTTTGTCCGTTGTGCAACAGACACCGTACTCCTATTTCTGTTTCTCTAATGTGGGCAGTCTTATAAAGTTGATATTAACATGAGCCATGCAAAAACTCGGTGCAAGTGCGGCACCTCAGACAGTTTGCATGGCTCATGACATTTTATAATCCTGCCCACATAAGAGAAACTACGAAATCCTCGTAAGGGTGTCCTGTTGCACACGGACAAAGTGGTGCAGATTGTAAAACTTATGACAGACATAATAAATCATAAAAGCAAGCAGAGTGCTTCTTAGAAATAAAGCGTTTTTCTTAACCGAGAGAAAATGCATGCAAAATACAGCGACATATCTATTGCAAAATAAAAATAAGGGCGTCGGCAAAGTTATATTTTGCGACAGCCTCTTATTTTTATCCAATGTTTAAAACAAATATGAAATCATATATAAGCTACCTACGATTGTAGCAAACAAGATACAACCTGCAACTGCAAATGCGATCACCCTCTTCGACACTGGTCGTTTTTCAAAACCTGCTATATTGGTAGACAATGCGTACATTGGCACAAAAGGATCTCTCAAACTCTGTTTGGAATTTACATGGATAAATCCCTTCTTGCCAAAGTAAAATGAAGTCCATGCAGGATTAGCATTTAGTGTTACCTTCGAGAAGTTACATACTTCCTTTGCATATTCACGCATCACCTTGAGCAACATACTGCCATATCCTTTATTTTGATGTTGTGGAAGTATATATAGCAAAGTAATCATACCATCTGATTGCAGCCCTGACACTCCAACCATCTGCTCCTCTTCAAACGCCCCCCATAAAAGCAACTTGTTTTCATCAAACAGTTTCGTCAAATTCGCCTCTGCAATGTATTCCTCTACAAACGCAATGGTCTGTGGATATTCCATGCGATTTCTCAGGCAATAATCGAACACATAACGTGATAATCCTGATGCAATTTTAATCTCCTCTTTCTGTAAGATTCTAATTTCCATTTCAATTCCTTTCTTACATTCCTTCTTCCGTCAAACGATCAGAAAGTCCACTATATCGTTTCAACTGTGAGTTGTTATGAACCATCGTACGGAAGACTTCATCATCGCCTACTATAGTAACACATTTTTTGGCTCTTGTAACCGCTGTATAAATAAGATTTCGATTTAACAGCATTCTTGGTCCCTGAAAAAGCGGAATTACCACTGCCGGATATTCCGACCCCTGCGACTTATGAATCGTAATAGCATATGCCAACTCCAATTCTTCCAACATTTTAAACGGATACTCTACCATTTTTCCTTCATCAAAGGATACCGTCATAGTTTCTGCAAAGTAATTGATTTCCTCTATAATACCTGTATCTCCATTAAAGACACCTGTTCCTTTATCAATACAAAGACCATATTTGCTACGAATTTCCCATTCCAACTGATAGTTGTTCTTAATCTGCATTACCTTATCGCCTTCACGGAAAATCATTCCGCCATATTCTTTTTCACGTTTGGAAGCTTCTGGAGGATTTAAGTACATCTGCAATACGGTATTCAATCTCTCCACCCCCAAAAGACCTTTTCGAGTAGGGGTAAGCACCTGAATATCGTATTCGGATGCATCTACAAACTTTGGAAGCTTCTGCTTGATTAACTGCAAGGTAACATTGATGATTTTATCTGCTTCATATCGTTTTAAGAAAAAGAAATCCATACTCTTATTATCTAGTACGACCTCTTCCCCATTATTTATCTTGTGGGCATTTACAATGATATCACTGGTACTCGCCTGTCGGAAAATCTTATTCAGCTTTACTGTATGAAACTGATTGGACTCAATAATATCCTTAAGCACCGATCCTGGTCCTACGCTCGGAAGCTGATTCACATCTCCTACCAAAATCAGCCTTGTCCCTGCCAGCACCGCTTTGAGCAAGGCATGCATCAATGTAATGTCCACCATCGACATTTCATCGATAATAATTACATCGGTTTCTAATGGATTCTTCTCATTTCTTTCAAAACCACCAGTACCTTCTACGCCACCATTTACTTCTAACATACGGTGAATGGTTCTTGCTTCAAAACCGGTCGTTTCACTCATTCGTTTTGCTGCACGCCCTGTTGGTGCTCCCAAAAAGATATCCATTCCTTCCATCTCAAAATAGCGAATAATGGTATTAATCGTGGTCGTCTTACCAGTACCTGGACCACCCGTAATAATAAGCAACCCGTTTCGTACAGCCTCTTTTACTGCACAAAGCTGTTGTTCATCCAGCTCTATATTCGTCTGCTCTTCGATTCGTTTGATGCGTTTTTCAATCTCGGCATCTGCTACATCATAACTCACATTTAACTGTTTCAACATAGATGCCGTATTGGCTTCCATATGATAAAATGTGGCTGCATATATCTGCGTCATATCTTCTTTTTGACGCATCATAATCTTTCTATCAATGGCAAGATTCATATAGTGTTTTTCGATATGTTCCCCATCTACTTCCAGCAACTGACTGGTACGCTCTGTCAGTTCTTCCATTGGCAAATAGGTATGTCCTTCTGCAGTCGCCTGCAAAAGTACATATAAAATACCACTTCGAATACGAAAATCAGAATCAGTACGAATTCCTGCACGACTGGCGATTTCATCTGCCGTTTTAAATCCTACCCCCTCAATATCCTCTGCCATCTGATATGGATTTTCTTTTAATACACTATATATTTTAGAACCATAAAAATTATATATTTTCACCGCTAATGTGGTGCTGATTCCGTATTGCTGGAGAAAAATCATCGCTTGTCGCAAATCCTTTTTTGCATTCACCTGGTCAGCAATTTCCATCGCCTTTCGTTCACTGATACCCTTTACCTCTGCTAAACGTTCCGGCTCTTCCTCAATAATACGAAATGTATCCTTTTTAAAACGACGGACAATTCTGGCAGCCAAAGCAAGCCCAATCCCCTTAATGGCACCAGAACCTAGATATCTTTCGATAGCAATTTCATCCTCTGGTGCTTTTTCTTCAAAGGAACTAACCTTAAACTGTCGTCCATATACTGGATGATCGGTAAACTCTCCCTTTGCTTCAATATTTTCTCCCTCCACGATATCTGAGAAAATCCCCACACAGGTAAGTTCCTCTTCCTCGCATACCAGAACAAGTACTGTATAACCATTTTCGGTATTTCGATATATGATGTGGTCTACATAACCCTTGATTGTCTCCACGTTTCTCTCCTGCTCATTTTCATGTATCAACATAAATAAGAAAGACCACTATACAGGATAGTGGTCTTTAAATCCTTAAATTTCTTCCACTGGAGTAGTTCCAGCTCCTTCCACAGTAGTTTCATTTTTTGTTTCTTCCACTGTTGGAATATTATAATTTCTCTTCATCTGTTCAAACAGCTGCTGTGTCATATTACCACCAACTTCTTCCAACAGCATGTCTGCCACATCCTCAATGGCATAATCCATAAAAGTGTCAGTATACTGTGATGCCACCGAAGATTCTTCATCTTCATCTGTGAAGGTTTCTTTCATCTGCTTAATCATCTGTTCAATAAAGTAAGACTCAAAATCCTTAAGAACCTCCATCAATTCTTCGTCTGTCGAATTCGAAGAAAGTCCATTTACCGAATTGGTTAACGAATCTGTCTTTGCACTATTTGCACTATTCGTTGCATTAGTCACACCGGTCTGATTCAGCATAGAAGTAATTCCACTAACGTCCATACTCATAACGACTACCTCC
Source organism: Agathobacter sp. (assembly GCA_017481285.1). GTDB lineage: Bacteria > Bacillota > Clostridia > Lachnospirales > Lachnospiraceae > Roseburia. The sequence continues at coordinate 13,043 of JAFUPI010000084.1, forward strand.
TAACACTAACGTTTCAATTCGTTTGCTGTCTGAAGCATAGAATCTGCAGTCTGAATCGCCTTAGAGTTCATTTCGTACGCACGCTGTGCAATAATCATGTTTACCATCTCGTCCGCAACCTGTACGTTAGAGCCTTCCAAATAATACTGGCAAACCTTACTTGCAATTGTTCCCATTTCGCCCTCTAACATCGCCTGTCCGGATGCATCGGTCTGCTGTAATCTGCTGTAAGACAATTTTTCCAAACCGGCTGGATTATTGAACTGATAAATACCAAATGCCTGATTCATATCTACTACGGTTCCATCTGGAAGTCTATAGCTGATTGCTCCGCTCTGTTCGAAAATCATCGCCTCCGCAGTGATTCCTTCTGGAACATAAATTGCATTGCCTTCTCTGTCTAATACTGGACATCCTTCTACGTCAGTCAAAAGCGTATTTCCCGCAGCGTCAAGTGCCCATGTGAAATTACCATTTCGGGTATAATAGGTTTCACCATCTGCTCCACGAATTGCAAAAAACCCATCCCCTTCTAATGCGAAGTCTGTAGCACTTTCGCTTGCATTTAATGCACCCTGTGTATACATGGAAGTAGTAGACGCTACTCTTGTACCCAAACCAACCTGTGCACCAACTGGTTTTTCTTCACCATTTGCAGAAGTAGTCTTTGTCTGAATTGTTTGATATAATAATGTTTTAAATTCTGTTCTTGTTGTTTTATAACCATTGGTATTAACATTGGATAAGTTATTTGCAATGGTATCTACATTGGTCTGACCAGCTTTCATCCCACTAGCCGCCGTGTATAATGCTCTCATCATAATATGTATTCCCCCTTAGGATTACTGTACTTTACCAAGGTTTACTGTGGTTGCCAATGTCTCGTCTACCGAACGAATCACCTTCTGCCCTGCATCATAAGCTCTCTGAATAGCAATCATATTTACCATTTCATCTACTACATTTACATTGGAACTTTCCAGCATTCCCTGCTGAACATTTGCTTCTGAAGCAGTGATAACGCCACCTTCTACCAGGTTGTACATATTTTCACCATACTTCTCCAGATAATCATAATTTTCTACATCAACCACACCGATTGTACCGACCAGCTGCTCATCCTGATAAATGTAACCCTGCTGATCTACTTTAAATGGTGCTAATGTATTCACGCGCACATAATTCGCTGGATTGGAATCCATATTTAATGCACCTGTCGCATTCAAAACATAATCCCCATCTTTGGTTCTAAGATAACCGTCATTATCCACTACAAAATTTCCATCACGGGTAAGTTTGACAGAAGTATTTCCGCCCTTATCTGTGAATGCTACCGCAAAGAAACCATCTCCTTCAAGTGCGAAATCCGTTTCATTATCGGTTACTTCGAAACTTCCGGTTGAATAATCCGTATACACCTGACCCAAATGGGTAACTAAAGAAATTTCACCGAGTTTTTGAGGGAGACCATAATGTGAGGTATCTTTGATTTTGATTGCCAATTCATCGGCAAAAGTACGTGATGTCGTGCCTTCTTTTTTGTATGCAGTAGTATCTGCATTCGCAAGATTGTTGGTCAAAACATCCAGTCTTTTCATTTCGTTTACCATCCCTGTATGGGCGGTATACAGACCTTTAATCATATTATAGCCCCTTTCTAAAAAATATTTATAAATAACTATGGGAAGACCACCTGCGTAGTCTCCCATAATTTATATCGGAATTTTACTCCAAAATATTAACCTTTATTCGTCACGCTTACCAGCTAAAAATTCTACATATTTACCTGTACCTACAGCAACACAAGTCATAGGATTTTCTGCTGTCATCGTATTGATACCTGTACGTTCTTCAATAAGCTCTTCTAAACCACGAAGGAGTGCACCACCACCGGTAAGTACAATACCTCTATCTGCAACGTCTGCTGCAAGTTCTGGTGGAGTTTTTTCTAACACTGAGTGAACAGCTTCAACAATCTGCATAGTAGGTTCACGAAGCGCTTCTTCTGTTTCTTCAGAGCTTACTGTAATTGTTCTAGGAAGACCAGTTACCAGATTACGTCCTCTAACATCCATCGTCTCTGGCTGAGCCATTGGGTAACATGTACCAATCTTAATCTTGATATCTTCTGCTGTTCTTTCACCAATCAACAGATTATGTTTCTTACGCATGTAACGAACCAATGCTTCATCAAAATCGTCACCAGCAATTTTAATCGAAGTACTTACTACAGAACCTCCAAGCGAAATTACTGCAATATCTGTAGTACCACCACCAATATCTACAATCATATTTCCACATGGTTTCGCAATATCAATGCCGGCACCAATTGCTGCTGCGATTGGTTCTTCGATGATTTCTACTTCACGAGCACCTGCCTGATAAGTAGCATCTTCTACCGCTTTCTTTTCTACTTCAGTAACACCACTTGGTACACAAACACTGATACGTGGTTTACGGAAGGTTCTCTTACCAAGTGCTTTCTGAATGAAGTATTTAATCATTTTTTCTGTAACGGTATAATCAGAAATAACACCCTGACGAAGTGGACGAACTGCCACGATATTTCCTGGTGTACGACCAAGCATAAGTCTTGCTTCTTCGCCGATCGCTTTAATCTTATTCGTATCTCTATCAAATGCTACAACGGATGGCTCTTTTAATACAACGCCTTTTCCCTTGATATAAACCAAAATACTAGCGGTACCTAAGTCGATACCAATGTCTGTTCCTAACATCATAATATCTAGTTCTCCTTTCGAATTTTCGTATATATAGGACTGACTTTTTAAAATATAAAAATCACTTTAAACATATTTTTCCATACTTTAGATTATTATATACGATTTATCACATTTTTCAAAGAGTTTTTTATTAAGATTTTCTGAAAATCTTTAAGCCGACAAAGGCTGTCACAAATCTCCATTTATCGACACCCTTATTTTTATATTTCGAAATAAATATGTCTCTGTTTTTTGCGTGCATTTTCGAACTTTTAAGGGAAACGCTATTATTTCTTGAAGCACTCTGCTTGCTTAAATTTTGTGTCTGGCATAGCTTTTACAATCTGCACCACTTTGTCCGTTGTGCAACAGACGCCGTACTCCTATTTCTGTTTCTCTAATGTGGGCAGTCTTATAAAGTTGATATTACATGAGCCATGCAAAAACTCGGTGCAAGTACGGCACCTCAGACAGTTTGCATGGCTCATGACATTTTATAATCCTGCCCACATAAGA
>JAFUPI010000085.1 GCA_017481285.1 Agathobacter sp.
CTGGAATTTGAGCAGGGTGAAGTCCATGCGCTCCTTGGAGAAAACGGAGCAGGAAAGTCCACGCTCATCAAAATAATTGCTGGTGCTATCGAACCAGACGAGGGTGCGGTGATTTCCTTTGATGATAAGACTTATTCTCATATGACCCCAGCTCTTTCGGCAGAAAATGGTGTTGCAGTTATTTATCAGGATATTAACCTGGTTACTCCAATGACTGTTGCAGAAAATATTTTTATGGGGCGTAAAATGCATAGTTATTATAGCAAAGCCAAATTAAACAAATTGGCACAGGAATTGTTTGATGAGTATGGATTTGATATGGACCCTTCTATGCCAGTTGTGGCATTATCACCTGCAAGTCAGCAGATGGTGGAAATTGCAAGAGCGATTTCCAATGATGCAAAAATCATGATTATGGATGAGCCTACGGCACCACTTGCTGCCAATGAAGTAGACTTATTGTTTTCCATTATTGAAAAGCTGAAGAAAAAAGGAATCACGATTATTTATATTTCTCATCGTATGGATGAGGTATTCCAGATTACAGAACGTATCTCAGTACTTCGAGATGGGGAATATGTAAAGACCATCTACACAGCAGATACCAACCGTCAGGAACTGGTAAACCTCATGGTAGGCCGTGAATTAAACGAAACCTTCCCGGAAAGAGCTGCGGAAAGAGGAGAAGTTATTCTTGAAGCAAAAAATCTTACAGGAAACAGTGTAGAAAATATCAGCTTCAAACTACACAAAGGAGAAATCCTCGGCTTTGCAGGATTGGTTGGTTCAGGGCGTTCCGAAACCATGGAACTGATTTGTGGTGCAAAGAAGCTGGATAGTGGAGAGATTATTTTAAATGGAAAATCAGAAAAAATAAAATCTCCTGCCGATGCAATTAAAAAGGGTATTGGTTTAATTCCAGAAGACCGCAAGGAACAGGGTGTAATTTTACATAATACGGTATTATTTAATACTTCTTTATCATGTATGGATAAACTCACCACATTGGGGTTAATCAGTAAAAAGAAGAATGTAGCGATGGCAGAAAAGTATCGTGAAGATTTACAGATTAAAGTACCACATATTAAACAGATGGTAATCAATCTTTCTGGTGGTAACCAGCAGAAGGTGGTATTAGCAAAAACCTTGGCAGCAGACCCAGATATCATTATTTTCGATGAACCTACGAAGGGTATTGACGTTGGTGCAAAACATGAAATTTATGTTTTGATGAATCAGCTGGCAGAAGCAGGAAAAGCCATTATCATGGTATCTTCCGATATGGAAGAAATTCTTGGAATGTCAGACAGAATTATCGTTCTTTATGAAGGCCTTGTGTCAGGAGAACTTCAGAGAAGTGAATTTTCACAGGAAAGAGTGCTGGAATTAGCATCTGGAATGTAAGAAGGAGGAAATAAAAATGGGAGATAAATTAAAATCTTTTGGTAGATATTTAAAGCAAGATGGAACCGTTTATATCCTTTTAGTAGTGTTAATCGTGTTCTTTGCTTTTTTTAATCCAAATTTCTTGTCAGCAAGAAATATCTATAACCTAATAACTCAGAGTACATACATCATCATTGCAGGTATGGGTATCTGCTTCGTAATGATTGGTGGCGGTATCGACTTATCCGTAGGTCAGCAGATGGCAGTTATCGGAAGTATTTCCGGTATTATCATGTTAGAAACTAATTTGCCATTCTGGGTAGTATGGCCAATCGGCATTGTGCTTGGTTTTTTAATGGGAAGCTTAAATGGTATTATCGCATCTAAATTGAAACTGTTCCCACTGATTGTAACCATTGCGACCAGTGAGGTGTTTAAGGGATTTGCTTATACTATTACAGAATCAAAATCTTATTCTGGTATGCCAGAAGCATTCCGTGCATTATATAAAACCAAATTGCTTGGTTTGCCATTAGACGTATATTTAACAATTGTTATTGTAATTATCACATGGATTGTTTTAAACAAAACTCACTTTGGACGTGATGTCCTTGCAGTAGGTGGAAATGCAGAGTGTGCAAGACTTTCAGGTATCAAATCCAATTTGATTCAGACACTTTGCTTTGCTATCACAGGTAGTATTTTTGCAATCGCAACATTAGATATGTTATCACAGCAGAACGTAACTTCTGCATCTACTGGTCCTGGTACAGAGATGACCTGTTTAACAGCAGCTATCATTGGTGGTATCAGTATGATGGGTGGTAAAGGTAATGTAGGTGGAATGGTTGCAGGTATTTTCGTAATGCAGATTATCTCCAACGGTATGCAGCTCGCTGGTTGGGGAACCTATACACAGTATATCGTTAAAGGTGTAATTCTCTTACTTGCTATCAGTTACGATGCATTAAAGGGAAGACCAAAGCCAGTAGTACGTATTCGTAAAGAAAAGAAACCACCAATGGGAATGCCTCCAGTAGACAGAATGCCTCCATTGGGTGAAAAGCCACCAATGGGAATGCCTCCAATGGAAGGGATGCCATTTGATGGACCGCCAAAAGGCTGGAAACCACCTATGGCTGATATCAGTTGGGTAAAAAATAAATATTTAGATGTTCCATATGGTACAGAGAGCAAATCACAGTGTATGGATATTTATCTTCCAGAAGAGGGTGAAGGACCATTCCCAGCACTGATTCATATTCACGGTGGTGGATTTGCGATTGGTGATAAGAGAGATGACCACATGGATGCTTATTTAAAAGCTATTAAACGTGGTATGGTAGCCATTTCGGTTGAATACCGACTGAGTGGGGAAGCAAAATTCCCAGCTGCAGTTTTAGACTGTAGAGAAGCAATTCGTTTCATTCGTGAACATGCGGCAGAATACAAGATTGATCCAGAAAAGTTAGTAGCAATCGGTGGTTCTGCAGGTGGAAACTTAGCAGCAATGCTTGCTATGAATATTCCAAATGGTGAATTCGTAGGTGAAGAAGGAAAAGAATTTTCTGCAACACCATATGTTAAATTAGGTATCGATCAGTTTGGCCCAATTTACTTCAAGATTATGGATGATCAGGCAAGAGCAAATGGTATCAGCAAAGTAGAACATGATGAACCATGGTCACCAGAATCCAAATATCTTGGTAAGCCACTTTCTGAAGCAACAGAAGCAGAATGTGCACCAGCAAGTCCAGCTACATATATCAGTGAAAAAATGAGTCCAATGTTGATTCAGCATGGAACGGTTGACAAATTGGTGCCATATGAACAGTCAGTAGAATTTGTAAAAGATATTGAAGCCAAAGTTGGAAAAGATAAAGTTGTTTTCATTCCATTGGAAGGCGCAGATCACGAAGACAAGATGTTCTTCGGGGACGAAAATATGAATGTAGTATTCGAGTATATCGAAAGCAGATTATAAGATGTAAAAAGCGTACCCGAAAGCTACTTTTGGGTATGCTTTTGCATTATCAAATTAAGGAGGCAAAACTCATGAAAAAAATAGTCAGTTTATTATTGGTAGCTGTAATGAGTATTTGCATGCTTGCTGCATGTGGAAATAATGAACCAGTGACGTTCGAAAAGAAAAAAGCGGCAACGATGCAGAATCAGAAATATGCATCTAATCATGATGCTCAGGTATGTGATATTTATCTGCCCGAAAGAACCACTTTAACTCCAGTTATCGTATTGGTTCATGGTGGTGGATTTAAGTTTGGTGATCAGGGTATGACAGTAATCCAGCCGGTAATCGAAAGAGCAGTAGCGGAAGGTTATGCGGTGGTAAGTGTGGATTATCGTAAATCAGGCGATGCTACATTCCCGGCAGCAGTAGCTGACGTAAAAGCAGCAGTTCGTTATGTGCGTGAGAAAGCAGAAATGTTTGATTTTGACACAGATAAAATTGTAATCTGGGGAGAATCTGCTGGGGCATATCTTGCAGCTATGACAGCACTCACTCCAGAAGTGGAAGCATTAAATGGAGATGTAACAGATAACGCAGACCATTCGTCAGAAGTAGCAGCGTTAGTCGATTTCTATGGACCAATCGAATTCTATACCATGCAGGCAGAATCCGATGCCCTTGAGTTAGGAAAAGACTTCAATGGAGAAAGCTCCTTTGAAAGTGCTTTCTTGGGTCAGGCGTTAGACAAAGATAAAGAAAAAACATATGAAACCTATTGGGGAACATATACAGATAAACTTCCAAGCAAATTTGAATTAAATGCATGGATTCAGGTTGGCGATTCTGATGCCAGAGTACCATATACACAGTCAGAAAACTTTGCAAAAGCACTCGCAGATGTAATCGGTGAAGACAACGTGAAGTTTGGAATTATTGAAGGCGCAGATCATGAAGATGATTTGTTCTATACAGAGGAAAATCTCGGTGATGTATTTGAATATTTAAATACAGTACTGGAATGGACAAAATAAAATTTAAGGAGTGTAATCACATGTCCTATTTAAAAGATGCTCCATTTTATTTAACCGATGAGCAAATAAAATGGGTAAAAAATACAAAAGCTTCTATGACTCTAGAGCAAAAGGCAGGACAGCTGTTTTGTGTTATGGGTGGAGATTATGAGCCAGAGCATTTAAAAGAGCTGGTAAAAGAAAGTCGTGTGGGCGGGATTCTTTTCCGCCCAGTAGAAACCGCAGAAGAAATTTCAAATAGATATAAACCTCTTGATGAGGTTGCCCCTTTCCCTCTCCTTAAAGCCGCTAACCTAGAAGAAGGTGGCTCAGGTGGAATCAGCGACGGAACCCTTTTCGGCTGGCCTATGACAGTCGCCGCC
>JAFUPI010000010.1 GCA_017481285.1 Agathobacter sp.
ACGAAGTATTCTACTACGTCATCTGCATATGGACGGTATCCTAAGATATTCTGACCACGGAATAACATCTGTAATTTTGTGTTTTTGAATCCATCACGGAGCTGACGAAGTCTGTCCCATGGATCTTCTTTTAAGAAACGAAGTGATGCATCGAAAGTAGCTCCACCCCAGCATTCTACTGCGTGGTAACCAACTTTGTCCATTTTATCAATGATTGGAAGCATCTGTTCTGTTGTCATACGTGTAGCAATCAATGACTGATGAGCGTCACGTAATATTGTCTCTGTAATCTTTACAGGTTTTTTAACTACTTCTGACATGATTGTCCTCCTAAATTTTACTAAATTATACACCAAAGATTGCCATTAAACATCAAGCAGCTACTGCTGTACCGATAACACCGGCAACGTTTGGACCCATTGCATGCATGAGAAGGAAGTTTGTAGGATCTTCTTCTGCACCAACTTTCTGAGATACACGGGCAGCCATAGGAACTGCAGATACACCTGCTGAACCGATAAGAGGGTTAATCTTGCCCTTCGTAATCTTACATAACAATTTACCAAATAATACACCCGCACATGTTCCAACGATAAATGCAACAAGACCTAAAATAACAATCTTAATTGTATTCAAGTTAAGGAATGCTTCTGCACTTGTTGTAGCACCTACAGATGTACCAAGAAGAATAACTACGATGTACATAAGTGCATTAGAAGCTGTATCTGTAAGCTGACGAACTACGCCAGATTCACGGAACAGGTTACCTAACATAAGCATACCAACAAGTGGCGCTGTTGTAGGAAGTACCAAACATACTACGATAGTAACAATGATTGGGAATAAAATTCTTTCCAACTGGCTTACTGGGCGAAGATTTGCCATTTTAATGGATCTTTCTTCTTTTGTAGTAAGTAACTTCATAAATGGTGGCTGGATAATTGGTACTAACGCCATATAAGAGTACGCCGCTACAGCGATAGGTCCCATAAGACCAGTCTGTCCTAATTTACCCGCCAAGAAAATGGAGGTAGGACCATCTGCACCACCAATGATTGAAATAGCTGCAGCTGCTTCATCATTAAAACCTAAAGCGATAGCAATGAAGTATGCTGCGAAAATACCGAACTGAGCTGCGGCTCCTAACAAGAAACTGATAGGATTCGCAATCAGTGGACCAAAGTCCGTCATGGCACCTACTCCGAGGAAAATCAGAGAAGGTAAGATGGACCATTCGTCCATCAAATAAAAATAATGTAACAAACCGCCGACACCGTTACTGGTTTCTTCTGGACTTGCCATAATATCAGGATAGATATTTACAAGTAACATACCAAACGCGATTGGTAATAACAGTAATGGCTCATAGCCTTTTGCAATTGCAAGATAAAGGAATACACATGCAACAACAATCATTACATAGTTTCCTACTGTCAAATTGAAAAATGCTGTCTGGTGAAGGAGGTTTGATAAGGTATCAAATACGTATTCCATGAGAATTCTCCTCCATCAGAAATTAGTTTAATGTAGCAAGTAAAGCACCTGATTCTACAGTATCACCTACAGCTACATCAATGCTTGCAACTGTTCCTGCTTCTGGAGCAACAACAGGGATTTCCATCTTCATAGCTTCAAGGATAAGAACTGCATCACCCTTTTCTACTTTATCTCCTACTTTCTTTTCAAGCTTAAACACTTTACCTGCAGCACCTGCTTCGATTTTGATGCTACCTGCACCTGCTGAAGTTGCTGGGGCTGGCGCAGCTGCCTTAGGTGCAGCTACTGGAGCAGCTGCTCTTCTTGGTGCAGAAGCTGGAGCTGAAACGCTTCCGTTTTCTTCTACAGTTACGTCATACACATTTCCGTTTACAGTAATTGTATAATTTTTCATCTATTTATCCTCCGATTTTATCTTCTTCTAATAGAACGTACTACGAATCCATCTGTAGAAGTTCCTTCATATGCTGCAATAGCAGCTGCGATAACAGCAACAAGTTCTGTATCATCTGCGAGTTCCTGTTCCTGCTCTTCTCTCTGTTCAATCTGTGTAACAACACTATTATCTACCTTTACAACCTTTGCTGCAGCTTCTTTTTCTTTCTTCTTAGCTTCCAAATATGGGAAGATTTTGAAGCAACTAATCAATAAGCTGATTATGATTAATACTGCGAATACGATTGAAATTGAGATTAAGGTGTTCATACCAGCTTTTGCCATCTTTTCGCCAAATGAGTAAACTGGGTTGATTGTTACACCTGTGAGTTCCATATTATGATAATTGTATACCAGCTGGAATACAACATCTCTGTCTTCAAACTCTAACATTAAGTCTGTTGTAAGCGTTTTTCCTGATTTTGTAACAGTGAATCCATTTTCTATCAAACCAACGTAAGCACCACTTACTTCCATGGCGTCTAACCATTTGTAGCATAAATCTACAAAAATAGCAGTTTCTTCACCATAAGCAGATAAATCACTAATTTCCTTCTGAATATCTGCTTCAGTCGCTTTGCCAAGAGCTGTGCCTAACTGTAAAGATTCCTGATAAAGTTCGTTATAAGATACACCATTATAATCTACGGTAGTAGGGTCCTGTGTGCCACAAGCACCAAGCATCATTACGACAGAAAGAACGCTTAAAAATAAAGCTATTTTTTTCTTCATAATATCACCTTTCTATTTTGTACCGTGTTTTTTGTCTGGTTCGCTTACATATTTTGTATATAACATTTCAAATGCAGCAATAAGATATTTTCTAGTATCCACTGGATCTACTACTAAATCTACATAACCTCTTGCAGCAGCTGACATAATATTTGACTGTAAGTTGTCATATTCTGCAGCTTTTTCTTTTAATTCTTCTGCATCAGCGTTTGGATACATGATTTTTGCTGCCATAGAAGCATCCATCATACCAACCTTAGCTTCTGGCCATGCATAAACTAAATCTGCGCCTAATGACTTAGAATTCATAATAGCGTATGCACTACCGAACGCCTGACCTGTAATAAGGTTTACTTTTGCACATGTTGCATTTGCAAGTGCATATGTAAGTCTAGCAAGAGCTTTTGCAAGTTTCTTTTCTGCACACTGGCAGTTACAGAAACCATTTACATTTGTAAGTGTAAGAACTGGAATTGAGAAAGCATCACAATACTGAACAAATTCAGCTGCCTTTTCACAACCCTTAGCAGTAAGAACTGCATCGAACTCTTCTGCCTTGTTTCCTTCTTCATCATAAACTTCTGAGCAATTTGCAATAGCACCAACTGTCATGCCGTTTAATTTGATGAATCCTGTTACCATATTCTTAGCATATGCTGCCTTTGTTTCGAAGAAAATATGGTCATCAGAGATTTCTGATAATACATATCTTGGATCTCCCTTCATAGCAGAAAGGTTTTCACAAGCACGATTCAAATCATCTTCACATTCATCTGTGTAAACGTCGCTTTCATTGTTTAATGGAAGCATTGAGATTAAATCACGCATGCCAGCGATAATTTCATCTTCGCTACCTGACATATCAATACATCCATTTTCTTCTGCCTGGAAATCTGCTTTAGACATATCACATTTGTCAGCACGGTTTCCTTTTACAGCATCTGGAGAGTTGATAAACATCTTTCCTTTTCCTGCTTCGATAAATGCAAAATCACAAAGAGCTGGAACTACGGAAAGTCCACCGCCACAGTTTCCGAAGATACCACAAATCTGTGGAACGATTCCAGAAGCCGCAACCTGTTTTGCATAAATCTGTCCAAAACTTTCTAATGCATCTACAGATTCCTGAAGACGAATTCCACCACAGTCAACAAGACCGATAACTGGTGCTCCCATCTTCATTGCCATGTCATAAACATTAGCAATTTTCTTTGCATGCATTTCTCCGATTGTACCGTTTAATACGGAAGCATCCTGGCTGTAAATAAATACAAGACTGCCATTTACTAATCCGTGACCGGTAATAACACCATCGGAAGGTGTTTTCGCAGCAGTAAGATTAAAATCTGTGCTACGAGCAGTTACGAGAGAGCCAATTTCCATGAAACTGTTCTCATCCACTAACTTAGCGATGCGCTGCATAGCTAAGCTTGCATTGTTAGTACTCATCATATTTCCTCCATTTGTTATAATAAAGATTAATATTAAGCAATTAAAACGCGATTCTCTCGCATTATGAAAACATTATAACCAACTGCCTCATTTTTTGCAACACAATCCACAAGAAAAATTTAATAAATAGTTAAGAATTGGTAAAATATTGTGTCGAGAAGATCTCTCCACCCCCATATATAGACATTATTTCTTGCAACTATTGGAAAACTATCCAGAAGCAATTCCTCTAAGTAGACATTACATATTCCCATTGTCTGACCTTCCTCAATTGGAAGATTCGTATCCGTGTATAGTATCACCTCAGTTTCGATCTTTTCTCCCGCTGACATAAGTAATTGATATTCTTTTTTAGGGGCATCTAATTTCAATATTCCGCCTTGATTTAGACTCGAAAATTTTCTTTCTTGTACATATCCTGCCACCGCTATCTGCTGTTCGAATGGCTGCACGGTCACCTTTTTTATATTATAGCTCTCCATCCCATATTCAAATAAACTTCTGGCATCCTTCCATTTATAATTCCTATTATTCGGCCACCCACAGGCAAGCAAAGCGATACAATACTTTTCACCATTTATTTCCATCGCTGCCACATAACAATATCCTGCTTTATTTGTAAAACCGGTTTTTCCTGATAACACTCCATCCATTTGATTCAAAAATGCGTTTCGATTCACAAAAGAATATTCTTTTCCATTCGCACTCCCTGTATAATTTCTTGTCTGCGTGATTTGCAAAAACTGTTCCTTCTCAGATGATTCCCACGTACAGTATGCCATAATTCTACATAAATCAGCGGCTGTAGTATGATGAAAACTCACCTCATCTTCTGCATCAAGTCCATTCGGTGTAATAAAATAAGTATCTAGACATCCAATTTCAACTGCCTTTTCATTCATCATTTTAGCAAATGCTTCGGTACTTCCTGCTATATGTTCTGCAATAGCAACTGCGCAGTCATTATAGGACTCCAGCATAAGTCCATACAACAAATCCTTAAGCAAAAATTGTTCTCCTTCTTTCATGCCTAGATGTACCTTTGGTTGTGCCGCTGCATTGGCTGATACTGTTACAAGTTCTTCTAAGTCACAATTTTCCAATGTTATAATACACGTTAATATTTTAGTTGTGCTGGCATTTGCCATAGCACTCTCTTCTTCTTTTCCTACAAGCACCCGTCCTGTATCGCCATCCATCAAAGCATAACTACCAGAATACATACTCAAATTGTCTTTTGCTAAATATACCTCTGTGGTATTCCCAAATATAGTTCCAACCAAAAGAATTACACATAAAAAAATAGCCATATATATTCCACCTCTCATGAAATATATATGACTATAATGCTTGTTTCTATCCTAAAATTAAATATTCATTGTAATATTCATTTCTGCTTCTGCTTCTTGCTTGAACTCTTCTAGCTGCACTGGATTAAGTACGGGAAGATTATCAATAGAGTTTACTCCAAAACTTCTTAAAAATTCTTCTGTAGTTCCAAACAAAAGCGGACGTCCAGGAGCATCCAAACGGCCTAATTCACAAATCAGATTATATTCTACCAATTTACTAACTGCATGATCCGAAGAAACACCACGAATCTTTTCGATTTCAGCTTTTGTTACTGGCTGCTTATAAGCAATGATAGATAAGGTTTCTAACAAAACATCGGTAAGCACACGACGTTTTGGCTGTTTTGCAATTCGAATAAGGTATTCATACATCTCTGGCTTAGTACACATCTGGTAAGCACCATCCAATTCCATAATCTCCACTCCAATGGAAGGGTCCTTGTAATGCTCCATCATTTCTTCTAAAATTTTCTGGGTTTCTTTTTTATCCAACTCTATTGCCTCTGCAATTTTACCAAGCTCCACGGATTCTCCCATGGTAAACAAAATTGCTTCAATTATGGCATAATAATTCTTTTCTTCCATGCTATATACTCTCTATCTCAAAATTTTTATGCAGCAATCTTAGAGTCAATCTTGATATCATCAAAGATTTTTTCCTGAGAGATGAAAATTTTACCCATTTTCATTAACTCAAGGATTGCCAGGAACGTTACAATAATTTCCACTTTGGAACACTGTGCTTCTAACAAATTACGGAAGCTGAAATGCTTGTGCTGCATTGCATAGTTTTCCAAATATGCCATTTTATCTTCCAAAGAAACCTCTTCTTTTTCGATTTTGCCATATTTCGAACGGATTGGATCGATTTTGTCCACTTGTTTCTTCATAATACTCTTAAAAATCTCATTGAGCTGTGCAAGTGTCACATCCGAAACTAATTCTTCCATGTTGATTGGTTCTTCATAAGCCAATACTTCTTCTGGAATCGTTGGTTCCTTGAACATATAACGGCAGGCATCCATCTGACGATCCTTTAATTCATAAGCCATACATTTGTACATCTTGTACTCTAACAGCTGCTGAACCAATTCATTTCTTGGATCTTCTTCCTCTTCATCCTCTTCCCCGGTAGATGGAAGCAGCATTCTGGATTTAATATCAATCAATGTAGCTGCCATTACAAGAAACTCACTTAAAATATTCAAATCGCGACGTTTCATTTCTGCAATATATTCCATATACTGATTGGTAATCTCAACAATTGGAATATCATAAATATTTACTTTATTCTTGTCTAACAAGTGAAGAAGCAAATCCAAAGGACCTTCAAACACCTGTAATTTTACTGTCATATCCATATCAAACACCTATATTTTTGCAACAAAAAAGTTCGTGGACATCCTTGTCCACGAACGATTATACCATATCTAGTTCTAATTTCAAGCAAAAATCACAAGATTTTGTATTTTTATAATAAAGGAGAGAACAATCTCATCACGCTAAGGAAAAGCTGATAGAAGAAATTTTTGTTCTCGCATTCTTCTAAGAGAATTTCCCTACTCTTCTGAAATGTTTCTAGCATATCCTCTGTCACCTTATGCACACTCTGCGTTTTATACATAAGCACACCACATTCGAAATGCAGATATAATGCTCTAAAGTCCAGATTCGTTGTTCCCACAGAAGCATATTCATCATCCACTACAAAACATTTCGAATGGATAAATCCTGGTGTATACTGATAAATTTTAACCCCACCCTGAATCAGATTCTCATAATTGGACTGAGTCAAAAGAAATACCATCTTCTTATCTGGAATCGCCGGTGTCACAATTCGAACATCCACACCACTTCTTGCCGCATTTATCAATGCAGTTGCAATTTCAGAACCTAAAATCAAATATGGTGTAAAAATATAAATATTCTTTCGAGCATGATTTATCAAATTCAAATAAATGCCTTCAATCAGATAACGTTTATCCAATGGACAATCACCATATGGCTGTACAAAACCCTTTTGTTGTTGAATCAGAGTCTGATTATCATTCTCCAATACCTTGAATCTGCTAAAATCCTCTGTACCTTTCGTAACATAACTCCACATTTCAAGGAACATCGTTGTAAACGACCATACCGCATCGCCTGTAACACGAACACCGGCATCCTTCCAATGACCAAATCGTTCAATTGCATTGATATACTCATCTGCAATATTTAAACCACCTGTGTAAGCAATTTTTCCATCTACAACAACGATTTTTCTATGGTCACGGTTATTCATGATAATAGACAAAAATGGGCGAAATGGATTGAAACAAGCGACGTGAATCCCTTTTGCCTGCAAATCTTTATAAAAATAACGAGGGAATTCATCAATACAGCCCATGTCATCATATATCAAACGTACATGCACCCCTGCTTTTGCGCGCTCCGCCAAGGCATCCACCAAGGTATCAAACATCAGCCCCTGTTTCATAATGAAAAACTCTAGGAAAATAAATTCTTTTGCATTTTTGATATCTTCAATCATATCTACGAACATATCATCGCCAACGGAGTAATATTTCGAATCTTTTTCCATATAGACCGGATAACTACCTGTGTTCTGTGGAAGGCTCATCTGTTTATAGGCAATATCATCCGTTATTTGCAGATGTGCAGTTACATCTTTCTGTGCTTCTCTCATAGGCTCAACGAGCTTCTGTAATTCTGCAATCTTCTCACGATTTTTCTTTGTCATTTCTGAACGCCCAAACAAGAAATAACATGGACATCCAATAAATGGTAATAACAATATCAGGAAAATCCATGACAATTTGTTATGTGGACGCATATCTTTGTATACAACATACAATGCACAAACCAACGAAATCAATCGCAGACCAATAGAAAACCATGGGTTTACAACGCCTGCCTCATATAAGGTAAATGCAATCCATCCAAACTGAATCAATATAATAATTGCTGTTAAAACTAATCTTCCAAATAACTTACTTAAAACTTTTTTCATCTGATGTGCCTCCAAAGAATTATTTTATAGCATTTTTATCAGATTATCAACATTAAGTATGCCCCAAGCTGGACTTAAATTCTTAATTTTTTGTGAAACTGAGTCATATAATAGTAATTTCAGTTCCACCGGCTTCAAATTTGGATTCTTTTCCAATGCTAAAGCCAAAGCTCCGCATACAATTGGAGCTGACATCGAGGTGCCACTTTTATATACATAACCACCATCCTGCAAGGAAAAACTCTTGATATTCGTCCCAGGTGCTAACACCTCTGGTTTCACAATACAACAACTAGTAGGCCCTCTTCCTCCATAACCATTCTTTCCATTTTCCAAATCATCGCAAGAACCAACCGTAATTACTTTCCTGGATACACCTGGAACAGTAATTGAGTTTTCTTTGGGACCATTGTTACCTGCCGCTGTAACTATCGTAATTCCTTCGTCCCATAGTTCCTCTAGTTTTTCAATCAAACGATTCTGTATTGCAACATTAGTATTTGGTAAATATCCCATGGAAAAATTCAAAAGCTTAATATTCATTCTTTTATGATTCTGCTGAATCCACTCCAGTGCTTTAAGCGCCTTCTCTGTTGTTCCATTACCATTTTTATCTAAAATTTTAAACACCAAGAGATCTGCTCCAGGGGACATATCATTTATTATCCCAGCTATATGTGTTCCATGTCCATTATCATCATAACAAAGATTATTATAATTTATATAATCCTTAAAAAGAACTATTCTACACTTTAAATCTCTATGCGTAAAAACACCTGTATCCAACAGTGCTATTCGAACCCCTTTTCCAGTGTACCCCTTTCGGTATACATTCTCTGCATGTACCAATTCTTTCGCTCGTTCCATAATCCTTCTTCTCGCTATTTGTTTCTCTATACAATTATATGCATAAATAATGATTTAGCTAAGAATTGGAATAGTCCAAAAAGTAAGAACGCCTCCACAATTTATTCATTTAAAGCCTTATGCCAATACAGCGATAAATGAATAAATTGTGGAGGCGTTCGTAGTATTTAGAAAACCTAATTACTGTGTTGAATTACTGTTCTGCTGGAACATCTTTGATAGAGAAGCTAATTCTTCCCATCTTATCTTTTCCAAGACAGATACATTTTACTTTGTCACCAAGTGTAAGAACATCTTCTACATGGTTGATTCTTTCTTTTGCAATCTTAGAAATGTGAACCATTCCTTCTTTGCCTGGAGCGAATTCTACGAATGCTCCGAATTCTTTGATGCTTGTTACAACACCTGAGAAAATCTGGCCTTCTTCAAATTCTGTTGTGATAATCTGAATCATTTCGATTGCTTTAGCAATCATCTCTTTATCTGTACCACATACAGAAACTGCACCATCATCTGTAATATCAATCTTAACACCTGTACGAGCGATAATTTCGTTGATTGTTTTACCCTTCTGGCCTACAACATCACCAATCTTAGCTGGATCAATTGTAATCTGTTCAATCTTTGGAGCCCATTCGCTTACTTCTTTACGAGGTTCAGCGATAGCTTTGCTCATAACTTCATCCATGATATAAAGACGAGCTTCACGAGTTCTTGCAATTGCTCCTTCTACGATTTCACGTGTTAAACCATGAATCTT
Organism: Agathobacter sp.; assembly: GCA_017481285.1. GTDB lineage: Bacteria > Bacillota > Clostridia > Lachnospirales > Lachnospiraceae > Roseburia. The sequence goes on from JAFUPI010000010.1 coordinate 10,109, forward strand.
GATATCCATTTGGATTGCTGTGATACCTTTGTGTGTACCAGCCACTTTGAAGTCCATATCGCCGAAGAAGTCTTCTAAGCCCTGGATATCGGTAAGTAATACATAATCATCATCTGTGTCACCTGTTACAAGACCACATGAGATACCAGCTACCATAGCTTTGATTGGAACACCTGCAGCCATAAGTGCCATACAAGAAGCACATGTAGAAGCCATAGATGTTGAACCGTTTGATTCAAAAGTTTCGGAAACGGCACGAATTGCATATGGGAATTCTTCTTCTGAAGGAAGAACTGCTACTAATGCTTTTTCTGCAAGAGCACCATGTCCAATTTCACGACGTCCTGGTCCACGAGATACTTTTGTTTCACCAACAGAGTATGCTGGGAAGTTGTAGTGATGCATATATCTCTTTGTAGTAACATTTGCATCTAAACCATCGATTTTCTGAACTTCAGACAATGGAGCAAGTGTTACAACGTCACAAATCTGTGTCTGTCCACGAGTGAACATAGCAGAACCATGTACTCTTGGAATAATATCTACTTCTGAAGCAAGGTGACGAATCTGGTCGATTGCACGACCATCTGGACGTTTGTGGTCTTTTAAGATCATCTTACGAACAGTCTTCTTCTGGTACTGGTAAACTGCTTC
>JAFUPI010000011.1 GCA_017481285.1 Agathobacter sp.
TATGTAAACACAGCTTATGTAGCAGCAAGTTGTACCGAAAAAGGTAGTTCCACATATACCTGTGATTGTGGTCATGAATATACCGAAGAAATCGCAGCAACTGGGCATACAGAAGTAAATGGAGGCACAGCAGATGCCCATAGAAAATGTACAACCTGTGGTGAGATATTAAACGCTGTGCACAGTTACAAAGAAACCATCACCCAGGCAGCAAGTTGTACCGAAGCAGGCAGTAAGCTCTATACTTGTGATTGTGGTTATGAGTATACGGAAGAAGTCGCAGCCTTAGGTCATACGTCGGAAAATAGTGGCACAGCAGATGTCCACAGTAGATGTGCAGTCTGTGGTGAAGTATTAAGCACGGAACATGAGTATGTAAACACAGCTTATGTAGCAGCAAGTTGTACCGAAAAAGGTAGTTCCACATATACCTGTGATTGTGGTCATGAATATACCGAAGAAATCGCAGCAATTGGGCATACAGAAGTAAATGGTGGCACAGCAGATGCCCATACGAGATGTTTGGCATGTAATGAAGTATTAAGTACGGCACATAGCTATACCGAAACCGTAACACAAACAGCAACCTGTACAGACACAGGAATCAAGTTATATGCCTGTGATTGTGGCCATGAGTATACCGAAGAAATCGCAGCAACTGGTCATACAGAAGTAAACGGTGGTACAGTGGATGCACACACGACGTGTTCCGTATGTAGTGAAGTGCTTAGCACAGCCCATAGCTATACAGATACAGTAACAAAGGAAGCATCCTGTGAAGAAGCGGGTGAAACCACACATACCTGTGATTGTGGATATATATATACCAGTGAAATTGCAGCACTTGGTCATGACTACGTAGCACAAACAGAGGAGCCGACGGATACGGAAAACGGTAGAGAATATGAAGCATGTAGCCAATGTGGAGCAGAAATTAATGAAAAACAAATTATAGCACTCAATAGCGTAAACTTCCCAGATGTAAACTTTAGAGCATATCTAGAAAATGCTCATAACAGAGATGGTGTAGCAGGTTTATCAGAGGATGAAATTGCAACGGTAACAAGTCTTGTCCTCAAAGGTGACGGCGAAGAGGATGTTATTTCCGTAGATGGTGGAATCTACGATTTAACAGGTATTGAGTATTTCACAGAGCTTACAGAATTGAATTGCGGATACAACGCAAATCTGACAGCTTTAGATGTAAGTCAGAATACGAAGTTAACATCACTCATTGTTCCATGTACAGGCATTACCACATTGAACATAGACGGATGTACGGAACTGCAAACTCTTACTTTAGATTATTGTACATCTTTAACCGCATTAGATATTTCAAGTGCGACCAAGCTGGTTGAACTTAGTGTAAAAGGTACAAATCTTCCAGATATCACGTTAGGATCAACCTATGGAGATTTAACATTACTGGATATACGTGGAACAGATTTATCTACGTTTAAATTCTATAAATTCCAAAATTTGCAGATTTTAAAAGCAGATGCCACATTATCAGAAATGGATTTAGATTCATGTAACAACTTAATGAGTTTGTATATTGGTGCAGGTACAACACTGGAAACATTAAAGATTACCATGACATCTTTAGAAACGGTAACTTTTGAAGGTACGACAGGAATTACATCCATTAATGCTTGTCAGGCAGTACGATTAAATTCTATTAATCCAAGCATGTGTCCAGAGCTGGAGACCTTGAACTTGGCTGGTACAGGTATCCATTCTATCGATTTAAGCCAAAACACAGAATTGACTACTTTGTATTTAGAAAATAGTAGTTCATTCTATGAGCTTAACTTAAATGGATTGAGTAAATTAAGTACGCTGACACTTACAGACTGTACGCTGTTACAGTTCTTGGAATTAGAAGGTACTGCTATTACAACATTAGATTTGACTGGATGTACGCTGCTGAATAGCTTAAATATTTCATCCATCACATCAATGAATTCTATCAGTGATATTACGATTCCATCGGATGTACCATTGCAAGATTTTAAGATGGATGATACGTCAATGACGTTTGAAGAAGCAGATAAAGAAAACATGGGATGGTTTGCAAACCTTACAGCTTTCCGTGCAAGCAACGCAGGCATTGATGATAGTAAATGGGCGATTATCCATGAGCAGCTATCTACAAATCTGGCTACATTAGATGTTTCTGCCAATGCCTCAGGATTTACAACGCTTGATGCAAGCAAATATACGGCACTCGCTTCATTGAGTGTGACAGATTGTACAGGATTGACTTCTATTAGCGTAAGTGGTTGTACGGCCTTGAAGGAATTAGATGTATCTACATGTACTTCGTTAGTAGATGTAGATGTTAGTGGTTCCGGTTTAGAAGTCTTTGAATCATCAAATGCTACATTAAAAACCTTAGATGTTTCAAATACGCCAATGTATGCATTAGCGCTATCAGATACGAGTGTTACCACATTAAATTTGGATTCTATGCCAAATTTGACACAGGTAAATATTATAAATACGCCTCTTACAACCGTAACAGTAAACAATACGACGATTAGTGAGGTCTTGTATTTGAACGATATTACATCCTTGACGAGTCTGGTGGCAACTAATTCTACAATAAATCAGGTTACTGTTGAAGGCTGTACAAGTCTACAGACCTTGAATGTTGCAGGCACAGGTGCTGGTGATGTAAGTTTTGTAGGATGCCCAGAATTAGTAACCGTGGATATCAGTGGAACAAATATGACACAACTTTTGCTAACAGCGGCATCTTATACCAAATTAACAACGTTAAGTATGGCAGATTGTCCAGCATTAACAGCGATTAGTATAGATGACTTAACAACACTTACAAGTCTTGATGTGAGTGGTTCTACGAAGTTAGCGAATTTGTACATGTCTTCTACAAATGGATTAGAAAGTATTGATGTTACAAATGCTGGTAGTGAGAGTGAAAATGGACTTACCATTACTATTACAACAGATGCCTATACAACAACTGATTTTACGGGCTGGGATGATAGCTATATGGCATTAACCACTGCTTCTTAAGGATTTTCATGGAGGATTTTATGCGAACAGAAACAATAGCACAGTTAAAAAAAATATCCACACCAAAGCAGTTCCCAAAGGATGAATACATATGCTACGAAGGACAGCCAGGCGAGGAAATGTATATTATCTTGAAGGGGTCGGTTGGGATTTTTCTTACAAATTCTATGGGAACATTAAATCAAGTGGCGACCATGACAGAAGGAGGCTTTTTTGGTGAAATGGCAATCTTTGATAATCTGCCACGTAGTGCATCCTGCATTGCGTTAGAGAATACACTTTGCGTGGCAGTAAACAAAGATAATTTAAAGCAGTTTTTGGTTACCTGTCCAGATATTGCAATACAGATGCTCAACAATATGAGTGGACGTGTCCGTAAATTGAATGATGACCTGTATAAGAGTAATCGCGTGGCAGGGACTCCAGTCGTGGAACCATTTCAGATTCCAAAAGAATATGGATTTCGTCATGTTGTGAAAGAGCCGTATCATGCACCACAGTTTTTGGTGAAGAATATACAGTATTGTCCAATATGTGGAAAATCTATAGAGACAGAAGAGATCAAACGACACGTTCTTCAAATGAGAAATATAGATTTGGATAGTCGTATTACATATGTTGGTTGTGAGCCATTGTGGAAAGAAGTAATATCATGTCCACATTGTTATTACAGTAACCACTATCTTAGATTTTTCCAGATCAATGATATGGAGAAGGATCTTATTAAAAAGGTATTGAAGGATGAACACAGACCTGTAATTGAAGAGCCAGAAGCTGATAGAAGCGAATTTGATTATTTGGTATTGAGGTATTTACAGGCAATCCACATTAATGAATTGATAAATTCAAATGCAAATGCATGGATTGGTGGAATGTGGAGAAATCTATATTGGCTAATGAAGGATGCCATGGATGAAAGATTTGCATTGTATTGTGCAGAGAAAGCAATTGAGAAATTAAAAAATGCATTAAATCAAAATGAAATTTTTGACAATATCAGCAGAGGTTCTATAGCACTTTCCGTTGGAAGTATGTTGATATTCTGTGGAAGACCAAAAGAAGCTGTTCAATATATTGATACAGCAATCGAATGTCCAGATGAACATATTCGAAATAATGCAAAGAAGGTAAATGAAAAATTATAAGAGGGTGCTTATGCACCCTCTTTTTCATTCTGTATCATTTTTTCCAACCAAGCATCGTATTCTTTCATACTACTTGGATTTTCTACCGGCACGCCGGTCCAGCCAGAAAGCTGAATGCTGTTTGCGAGCTGTACTTCTCGAAGTCCATCCTCCATTGTTGCAAAAAGTGGTTCGCCATAAAGAATGTGATTTGCAAAGTTCTCGAAGATATCTACATATTCCGTGCCATAAGTAGGAGAAATTTTGATTTCTTCGACATGATATAGATTATCCGGATTTTGTCGCATCATCATAAGGTCACGCATGGAAAGACTTTCATTCCATTCCTGCTCGCTTTGATGGAAGCGGTAGATGGTGGCCTGGTTACTGTTTTCTACGACAATTTTACCTTTATCAAAATTCAGTTCTAAACGGTCTGTTCCTAGTGGGTCATGGGTGCAGGCAATGAAAACACCAGTAGCACCGTTTGGATATTCCAGAGTTACAGTTACGTCATTTTCAACCGTAATATCACGATGACTGCCGTAGCGATTTACGCTGTATACACGGGAAGGTGCACCACAAAGCATGTTTAACAAATCCAGTTGATGCGGAATCTGGTTAACGGTAATTCCTCCACCTTCTCCAGCCCAGGTACCACGCCAGGCATTTGATTTGTAGTAGCTGTCTGGTCGCCACCAGTTGTTGCAAATCCAGTTCGCGCGACGCATTTCACCCAGTTCTCCTGAATGAACAAGTTCTTTTAAGCGACGGAACAAAGGATTGGTGCGTTGGTTAAAAAGAGTAGCCAGAGCAAGCTCTTTTTGTTTTCCGGATTCTGCAATATCAGCATTCGTGTTATCTCTGGCAGCAATCATCTTTTCTACATCCGAGGCACGTACATCGGCAGGTTTTTCACAAAGGACGTGTTTTCTTGCATTTAAAGCATACACAGCGACTTCATGATGCAGATAGTGTGGTACTGTAATAACGATGGCATCACAAATACCAGAATCAATCATTTCCTTCCAATCTGAAAAATAGGTTACACCTTCTAGATGGGAAGCAAACTCTTTCGCCTGTTCGGAGCGACTGCTTACAGCGGTAAGTATGAGACCCTCTGGTTTTTTGATTGGTGGCATATATGGAATAGAGGCACCTGTAAGAATATTGGCATAGAGACTGCCTTGTACACCCATTCCTACGATACCGATACGAACTTCTGTCATAAAAATACCTCCTGTACTTTAAATTTAGCTTAATTTTATTTTATACTTTTTCTTGTCTTTCCGCAACGATATATCCCCATATCTTGGGATTGCAAGTAATTGGAAAAAGTTGTAAAATGACATGATGGTAACAATGTGATAACATGAGGGATTTATCGGAGAAAATTATGGTAGACGTATTATTTGATTTTAAATATGTGTTAACTGCAGACGTGGTGGCATTGTTGCTATGTATCGTGGTGCATTTTTTGTTACACTCCACTTATATGGCGAAGAAAGCGAACTTAGGAATATTCAAAATTGCCAATATCCTGGTCGCAATTTCTGCAGTTGCAAGTGTTTTTTACCACTACATGATTTTTGGACTTAGAGAGGAAAATATATATCGTCTCTATTTTTGTAGAGCGCTTTGCTATACGCTCTTGATTTCCACCTATGTGTGTTTTTGTGTTTACATTCGAAACCTGGTAGAACCAAGCAAACGTTTTAAGGATATATATAGTGCTCTTATTTTCGGCGGACTGGCTATTTTTACAGTGGTCGAATTTGTAGGACCATATTTTAAGATTGGTTACTATGTAGATGAAAATATTGTATTACATCAGAATTATTATACAGACCCATTCCGATATGCGTATGTATATTATGGCATACTGATGGCGTTTATGCTCATCAAATACCGTAAGAAGTTTTTACCAAAAATGTATCGCTGTATTTGGAGTGTTATTGCAGTTGCAGTCGGTTTGATGGCATATCAGGCAGAATTTTTGCAGACATCATATACAGTTGTAAGTTTTACATTTCCTATCATAATGGTGCTGTTTTTATTCCACTACAACTCTTATGATGTCAAAACAGGTACATTGGACAATTATGCATTTGAGGAGTATGTAGAGGAAAATAAAGAAAAATCGTTCTCAATGATTTTCCTTTCGCTACCAAATATCTCAAGAGAAACCCTACAGGTATTTTCTGAGAAATTCTTAAGAAAAAACGACAGCTTTTTCGAAAGCTCCTGCTGTTTCCGTTTGCAAGATAATCATATGGTGCTGGTTTATGAGAAAGAGAAAAATAAAAACGAGCAGCAGATTCTAGATAAGATGTATCAGGAGTTTGAGAAGGTAAGAGAAAAGTCAGATTTCCAGATTGTTATGATGGATAGCAATGGGTATTTGTTAAACAGTAAAGAGTATATTACCTATTGTCAATATACAGAAGAACGCATGCCAATGAATTCCATCAAAAAATGCGATGATGACTTGTTATCGGAGTTTTTAAAATACAAATTTATCTATCTGAATTTACAGGATATTGATAGAAAAGGTAATTTGAACGACTATCGTGTGAAGGTATTCTGTCAGCCAGTTTTAAATATTAAAATGAATACCTTTTCTACAGCGGAAGCACTAATGCGTTTGGAAATTCCAGAAGTAGGTATGGTATTCCCAGATCAGTTTATTGGTGTAGCAGAAAGTGAAAACTTCATCCACACCTTAAGCAAAATTATCCTGAACAAAACCTGTCAGAATATCAAACATATGGAAGAAGAAGGCTTTCATATCGAACGTGTATCTGTAAATTTCTCCGTACAGGAGCTCCATTTAGAAAACTTCTGTGATGACATCATTGAAATTATTGAGAAAAATGGAGTAGCATTTGACAAAATTGCAATTGAATTAACAGAAACTAGAAACGAAAAAGATTTCCTTTCCATGAAGAAGGTTATCGAACGTTTACAGGTATTAGGAATTAAATTTTACTTGGATGATTTCGGTACGGGATATTCGAACTTTGAACGTTTGATTGGTTTACCGATTGACATTATCAAGTTTGACCGTTCCCTGACTATCTTAGCTAGCAAGAACGACGAGTCCAAGTTCATGGTAGGTAGCTTCTCTGAAATTTTCAAAAAGGCGGATTACCAGATTCTCTTCGAAGGTGTTGAGGATGAGCGCGATGAAAAACAGTGTATCAACATGAACGCCCAGTATTTACAGGGATATAAATATTCGAAACCAATTCCAATGGAAAATTTAAAAGAGTTTTTAGAAAAGCCAGCTGTATAGTTACAGCTGGCTTTTGTAATAGATTTTTTCTAATTCTTTTGCATCCATTAATTTTGGGACAGGATAAAGCGGATTTGCTTCTGCATCCGCATGTTCTGCCATCATTGGAATATCAGCGTCTATGATGTTTGTAAATCCAGCAGGGATATTCATGCGTGCATTCATGTCGTAGATTGCCTGAATGAATTTCTTAGCACTGGCTTCGGTATTATCATTTTCCTGAGCAATTCCGGCGGCTACTGCAAGCTGATGAAGTTTTTCGTAAACAACCTCGCCATATTCTTCCAGAACCATAGGCATCAATACGGCATTGGCCAGTCCATGAGGAACATTGTACTGTCCGCCTAAGGTATGGGCAACCGCATGTATATATCCAACATAAGATTTGGAGAACGCGATACCTGCGATATATGCAGCGCGTAGCATATTGCGACGTGCCACTTCGTTTTTGCCGTCCGTATAAGCGATTTCTAGGTTTTCAAAAATCAGCTTCACAGCTTCTAAGGCATACGCACGGGTTTCTTTCGTGGTAGATCCACCGATGTAAGCTTCTACTGCATGAGTTAAAGCATCCATACCTGTCGTTGCAGTCAAAGAAGGTGGAAGCGTCAAGGTTACTTCTGGATCTAAAACAGCATACGCAGGAATGAGAGGGAAACTGTTCATGGTATATTTGTGTTTGATTTCGCTATTTGTAATAACTGATGTAATGGTTACTTCACTACCCGTTCCTGCTGTAGTAGGAACAGCAATTAAGGTAGGAATTTTTTTCAGGACTTTAAGAAGTCCCTTCATCTGGTTTACCGATTTATTAGGATATGCAATTCTTGCACCGACCGCTTTTGCGCAGTCCATAGAAGAGCCTCCGCCAAAAGCAATCAAAGCTTCACATTTTTCCTTTACATAGAGTGCACGTGCAGCTTCTACGTTATTTACCGTTGGATTTGGACAGGTTTCATCATAGACAACACATTTGATATTTGCATCTGCCAGAAGTGTTTCTAATTTGGTAGTGGCGCCAAACTGCCGTAGCATTTTATCTGTCACCAAAAGGACAGACTTTACGTTTAACTTCTCCAACAGTGATTTAATTTCAGCCACACTATTTAATATTTCAGGTTCGCGGTATGGCATGAAAGGCATAGCCAGACGAAAAGCTGCTTGAAAAGTTCTGCAATAGATTTTCTTAATTGGATTCATAGTATTCTCCTCATTTTTGTTTTATAAACTCCTTTTGCTATTATAGCACATATTTGGTAGAATGGGGACAGAGGTGTGAAGAAATGCGAACAAAAATTTTTGGAACCTTTGGACCAGCTTGTGCTTCCGAAGAAAAATTAGTAAAAATGATAGAAGTGGGGATGACGGGCATGCGCCTGAATCTTTCCCATACGATGCTTTCCGCCAGTGAAAATTATATTCGAAATTATCAATCTGCGGCAGCAGAGGCGGGAGTAACACCACAAATTTTGATTGATATGCAAGGACCAGAGTTGCGCATTGGGAAGCTGGAAAATCCAGTGGAATTGAGCGAAGGAGAAAAGGTATTACTTGGTGCAGCAGATGTCAGTGAAAATACTGCGAAGATTCCTGTACCAGAAGAAGTGATGGAAGTTATTCAGACGGGAGATGAAATTCTACTGGACGACGGAAAACTTTTGGTGCAGGTAGAAGAAGCTGTACATCTTCCAGAGGAAAAAATGGTGGTTGTACGCGTGCAAAGAGGTGGAATTCTGCATAGTCATAAGAGTGTAAAAATCGTCGGCAAAAACATAAAACTTCCCCCACTGACGGAACATGATATCGAAAATATCAAGGTGGCAAAAGCATATGGTGTCACTGCACTTATGCAGCCATTTGTGTTAAGTGGAGAGGATTTGAGATATGTCCGCCATGTATTAAAGGAACATGGAGCAGAAGATGTCCAAATTTTTGCTAAGATAGAGAATCGACTGGGAGTAGAGAATCTAGAAAATATTTTGCCAGAAGCCGATGTAATTATTATTGCCCGCGGAGATTTGGGAAATGACATGCCGCTTTGGGAGCTGCCAAAGGTACAGAAGGAAATCGAGGCTGTTTGCAAGAAGGCGAAGAAACCCTACATCGTAGTGACACAAATGCTGGCATCGATGGAGAGAAATCCAGTGCCGACAAGGGCTGAGGTTTCGGATATTTTCCATGCAGTTTATCATGGTGCATGGGGTGTGATGTTGACGGGAGAAACAGCGGTCGGAAACTATCCGGTGGAGGCGGTTCAGTATTTGGCAAATACTGCAAAGGAAACGGAAAAGTATATTGGGTGAGGAATAGAAAATGGAGTTTTCAGCAATCTTTCATGACACAACAAAAAAATATTGTTATGCATTGGAAAAAGGTCGTTTTGTCATTCGATTGAAAACGAAGAAAAATGATATAAAACGGGTGATGCTGCTTTATCAGGACAAGTATATTCCGATTGATTTTTTCGATACAAGAGCATCGAAGGAAATGCAGAAAATCGCTAGTGATAACTACTGTGATTACTATGAAGTGCAGCTGGAAATCGACATGGTATGTCTACGCTATCAGTTTGAATTAGAGGATTATGAGGGGCAGATTTATTATTATGCCAACCATGAGTTTTATAAAGAGCCTCGCATGCATATTGATTATATGTATGATTGTCCGCAAAATCTTCGAGAAGAGGAAATGGTGGTAACCCCAGAATGGGCGAAGAACAAGGTAGTATATCAGATTTTTCCCTCTCGTTTTGCGACCAGTCAGGAAGTGAGAGAGGAAGAGTGGTACCAGGCACCAATTGGACATCAGGCAGATTTGAAGGGGGACTTGCGAGGAATTATCCATCATCTGGATCATATTAAGGAATTAGGTGTGGATATTATTTATATGACACCGATTTTCCAGTCGCCATCCAGTCATAAATACAATACGGCGGATTATTATAAAATTGACACATCCTTTGGTACAGAAGCAGATATCCAGGAACTGGTAGAAAAAGCTCACGCACTTGGAATGTATGTCATTATGGATGCAGTGTTCAATCACACCGGGACGGACTTTTTTGCATTTCAGGATGTGTTAGAGAAACAAGCAGATTCTCGGTATGTGGATTGGTATTATATCGATAGTTTTCCATTGGATATGCAATGGGGAAAGAAACCGAACTTCAAAACTTTTTCTTACTTTCCGGGTATGCCAAAGCTAAATCTGCAAAATGATGAGGTCGCAGAATACTGTATTGGTGTAGGTCGTTACTGGATGGAAAAATGTCACATTGATGGATGGCGCTTGGATGTGGGGGATGAGGTAAGCCACAAGTTTTGGCGTCGATTCCGTAAAGCGATGAAGGATGTGAATCCAGAAGCACTTATTATTGGAGAGGTTTGGCATCACGCAGAAGATTTTCTGGATGGAGAAGAATGGGATACTGTCATGAATTATCCATTTTGTTTTGCGGTGGAAAATTTGGTTGCCAAAGAAAGTATAACGGTTTCCCAGTTTTTGGGACAAATGGGATATTTGGAAGGAAATTTACATAGTAAGATATATCCGCTTCTTTGGAATCTGGTGGATAGCCATGATTTTTCCCGCTTTATGTATCGTTGTGGCGAAAGTGTGGAGCGGTTTAAGTTTGGTGTAGCATTGCAACTGCTTTGGCCGGGTATGCCGTTCATTTATTATGGTGATGAATATGGAATGACGGGCGGTGCAGATCCGGATTGTCGAAGGGGAATGGTTTGGGATGAGAAATACCAAAATCAGGACATATATCAATGGTATCGCAAGTTGATTCAGATTCGAAAGGAATATCCAGTTTTGACAGAGGGAAGAACGAAGGATGTTTTTTACGATGATGAACAAGGCGTTTTCGCAATTGTGAAAGAGAAAGACGGGCTGGAGATAATTCTTTTAGCCCATGCGAAAGATGGCTTAGTTCGAATTTCAGATGACATGTATGCACATAAATTAAGTGATATGTACAATCTTTTAAAAGACACAATCTTTTGTAAAGAATTGGGTGACTTTGAACTTGCAGTTTTAGTAAAAAAATAAGATAATAAAAGATAGGACGTAATTACAAAAATATTTTATAGAAGGAGAAGAAATATGGCAGTAAAAGCGAGTGATAATTTCAAGGTCTATGAAAATCCAAAGGGACCAAAAATCAGTACCGTATCACGTAATGTAATCCAGAAAGGAAAATTATATTTCAAGGATATCGACGGTTCTGGTAAGGTGAGCAAAGTAAACGACTGGAGACTTCCAGCAGTGGAACGTGCAGAAGCTTACGTGAAAAAACTTACTTTAGAAGAGAAAATCGGACAGCTCTTTATTTCAGACTGGCGTATGGGTAAATATGTTCCAGCATTAGAAGCAAATGAAAAAGGCGAAAAGTCCGAACCAAAATTAGACGAATCAGGCTCATTGGATGAAGCTCCATTCATCGGAAAGACTATTTTTGGGGAGCAGAATTTGCCAGGTACTTCAACTCTTTTAAAAGAATGGTTTGCGCGCCATCTTATTTTGCGTAACAACGTAAGTACAGAAGATATTACAGATTTCTTGAATCAGCTTCAGGCAGTGGCAGAAGAATGTGACCACTTTGTACCAGTTAGTGTAGCTTCCAATTCACGTAACGAAAATGGTGAAGTGGTATTTGGTATGAATGATGCAGGCGGTGTATTCCCTACATGGCCAGGTACACTTGGTATTGCAGCAGCAGCCAAGGGCGACAGCATGAAAGTTGTAGATCAGTTCTCAGATGCAGTTCGTCGTTCATGGAATGCAGTAGGTCTTCGTAAAGGATATATGTATATGGCAGACGTTATGTCTGATCCACGTTGGCAGCGTTCTTATGGTACTTTTGGTGAAGATCCAAAGTTCGTGAAAAAAGCATTTGAACATATGATTCCACGTATTCAGGGTAGTAAGACAGGTGTAACAACAGATGGTGTTGCTATGACAGTAAAACATTTTCCAGGTGGTGGTGCCCGTGAAAATGGTTTTGATCCACATTATGCAGCAGGACAGTGGAATGTATATCAGACCAAGGGAAGTTTACAGAAATATCATATTCCAGCATTCCAGACAGCAGTAGATTTAAAGGCAGCTTCTATTATGCCTTACTATGCGAAACCAGCATTGGAAAAGAGTGCGGCACAGAAGGATAAAGAAGGAAAGAAGATGGAAATGCAGCCATATGGATTTGCATTTAACAAACCATTTATCGATGGTCTCCTTCGTAAACAGATGGGCTTCCAGGGCTATGTAAACTCAGATACAGGTATTGTTCACAACATGAAATGGGGCGTGGAAATGCTGGATGAACCAGAACGTATCGGTTTTGCAATCAACAATGCAGGCGTAGACCTTATCAGTGGTCTTTTTGACAACGAATATGCGATGGAAGCATACAAACGTGCTACAAACAAATATTATGAAAAGAATCCAGTTCCAGAAGGATTCCAGAAAGAAGAAATCGTTCTTACCGATGAAGCGATTGATAGAGCAGTAACACGTACTCTTACAGAAATGTTTGAGCTTGGTATGTTCGAAGATACATATCGAGATGTAAAAGCTGCAGAAAAAGCAGTTGCTACACAGAAGGATTGGGATAATGCATATGCAGCACACCTTAAGAGTGTAACTGTTCTTAAGAATGACTGGGTACTTCCACTTACTCCAGAAGCAACCTGGCAGAAGAATGTTTATGCAGAAGCATTCCACAAAGATCCACGTATGGCAGAAAAGCTTACGGCAGAGCTTCGCAGTATGTTGACACAGATTAATTTAGTGGATAGTCCAAAAGACGCAGATTATGCAATTCTTATGCTCTATCCATCCTCAGGTGAATACTTCCACGCTACCAAGGGTTATCTGGAATTAGATATTTGTGAAGGAAAAGTAGTTCACGATGTAGACGATAAATGCCGTCCAACAGAGGAAACCCATTGGGAAACAACACTTCATGGAGTAGAACGCGTACAGTATATTTCTGATACCGTACGTGCAAATGATGGTAAAGTAATCATTAACGTAAACTTTACTCTCGCTTGGATGCTTGGAAATATCGAACCATATGCAGATGCATTGACGGCAGGCTTCGACACCTACCCACAGGCAGTATTGGATGTTATCCGTGGACTTTATCCACCATCAGGAAAACTTCCATTTACACTTCCACGCGGAGACGAAGTTCTCGCGGTGGATGAAAATGGCGTATGTATTAGCCCTAACGATGTACCTGGTTATGACAAAGATAAATATATGCCAGACCACTTGAAAGATGAAAATGGAAAAGCATATGCTTATCGTGATGGCCATGGAAATTATTATGAATTAGACTTCGGTTTGAGATGGTAAAAACGAATTCGCTCGCTTCTTCGGAAGCGGGCGTTTTTTATTTTCAAAAAAGTGTTGACAATTACAATTAAATTGCATACAATACAAATAAAGATACAAATTGCATACAATTTATTTAAGGGGGAAAAGACAATGGCATTATATGATTTAATCGTAAAAGACGCAGAAGGAAATGACGTAAGCATGAAAGATTATGAAGGCAAAGTATTACTTATTGTTAACACAGCAACAGGTTGTGGCTTTACACCACAGTACGAAGGCCTTCAGGATTTATATGAAAAATACCAGGCACAGGGATTGGAAATTTTGGATTTTCCATGTAACCAGTTTGGAAATCAGGCACCAGGAACAGAAGAAGAAATTGAAGATTTCTGTCAGTCAAGATATGGTGTAACATTTAAGATGTTTAAAAAAGTAGAAGTGAATGGAGAAAATGAAGCACCTATTTTCACATATTTAAAGTCACAGAAGGGTGGGATGATGGGAAGTAAGATTAAATGGAACTTTACCAAATTCCTTGTAGATAGAAATGGAAATGTCGTAGAGCGTTTTGCTCCAACTACAACACCAGAACAGATTGATGCAGCAGTAGCAAAGCTTCTCTAATCATTGATACAAAACGTGATGAAGGAGATAGAATCATGGAATACATTTATAATACAGAAAATGTCTGTGCTAGAAGAATCAAGGTTGAGCTAGATGGAGAAATCATTAAAAGTGTAGAATTTTTGGATGGTGGCTGCAACGGAAATTTAAAAGCAGTGCCGAAACTGGTAGCAGGAATGACAGTGGAACAAATCGAGCAGACCTTGGGCGGTATTACCTGTGGACGCAGACCGACTTCGTGTGCGGATCAGTTGACCAAGGCTGTGCGCAAAGCATACGACGAAAGTTTTAAATTGGCTTAAAAGGTTGTGCACAATGCGAACTTTTGAATAAAAACTGCAAATAACTTGAACCCGCTCATAAAAAGTGGTACATTGATAGTTATTAGAAGAAAGTTTATCGACTAAACTAATTGTTTAGCCTAATGGAGGCGAGAGGGAATGTCACTAGAAGGATACGAACAGTTAAAATTAGAAAATCAGCTTTGTTTTCCACTTTATGCAGCAGCAAAAGAAGTAGTTCGCAAATATAAACCAGTGTTAGATGAACTGGATTTGACCTATACGCAATATATCACAATGATGGTGCTTTGGGAAAAAGAAAGTTTAAATGTAAAAGAATTAGGAAGTATGTTATACCTAGATTCAGGTACGCTGACCCCGCTGTTGAAGAAATTGGAAGCAAAAGGATATATTACTCGTTGCCGCTGTAAAGAGGATGAAAGAAACCTGATTATCCAGATTACAGAAAAGGGCGATGCGTTAAAAGAAAAAGCGGCATATATCCCAGGTGATATGACTTGTAAGTTTGTAAATCTTACAGAAGAGGAAATCAAAGTTATGTATCATGGTTTGTATAAGCTTTTAGCAAAATGTAATGAATAAAAAGAATTGCTCCTGTCGGAAGACAGGAGCTTTTTTGTGTCATAGAGACAATCTACCACTACATGATGTGAATTGCATAAAGCTCAATTTATGGTAAAATAGAAATAGTGAGTAAAAAGATGAAAGAGAACACAAAATGATTTACGAAAATGAGATACATGATGAGGAACGTAGCTTTTACGGATTAAAAAATGCTACAGTGAAAAATTGCAAAATAGATGGACCAGCAGATGGAGAGTCTGCATTTAAAGAGTGCAGAGATATTATAGTAGAAGATACCTATTTGAATCTGCGGTATCCGTTCTGGCACAATGATAATTTGCGAATCACAAATTGTGAAATGACAGAGAACTGTCGTGCAGCTCTTTGGTATGATAAAGGAGTAGAAATCACTGACAGCAAAATGCATGGTATCAAAGCGCTTCGTGAATGCGAAGATATTATATTAAAAGATACCGACATTATTTCTCCAGAATTTGCCTGGCGTAGCCGAAATATAAAAGTAGAAAACACTAAGCTGCAAGGAGAATACCCATTTTTCGAATGTAAAAATATGGAGATAAATGGATTGGAAATGAAAGGGAAGTATTCCTTCCAATACATAGAAAACACGACCTTGCGAAACTGTGTTTTGGATACCAAGGATGCGTTCTGGCATGCGAAAAATGTTATGATAGAAGACTCTGTTGTAAAAGGGGAGTATTTGGCATGGTATGCAGAAAATATTCGATTTGTCCGTTGTAAAATCATCGGTACACAGCCCCTTTGCTATGTCAAAGGTCTGGTGCTGGAAGACTGCGAGATGGAAGGCTGTGACCTTTCCTTTGAACGAAGTGAAGTAGAAGCGACAATCAAAGGCAAGATTGACAGTGTGAAAAATCCGATCTCAGGAAGCATTATCGCGGATATCATTGGGGAAATCATTTTAGAGGAAGAGATTGTTACTCCAGGAGCCTGCAGGATAATGACAAGGTAGAAAAAGTAAGAGGCTTTTTCAATAAGAAATTTAGAAAAATTTCAATTTATAGGTTAAGAAAATTAGAAAACTTCCGATAGATAAGGTAAGAAACTAATTTCAAGGAAGAAAGGAGATGCTGTTTATGCGTATAGATGCATATAATCAGATCGCACAGCTTTACGGAGCACAGAAAACTTACAACACACAGAAGACAAATAAAACAGCTTCTATGGGTAGTGATCAGTTATCTATTTCTCAGACAGGGTATAGCTATCAGACAGCGAAAACCGCAGTATCAGAAGCTTCTGACGTTAGAGAAGACAAGGTTGCAAAATTAAAAGCACAGATTCAGAATGGTACTTATTCTGTAAATCCTGATGATTTTGCAAATAAATTGTTGGAGAAATATAACGCATTCATGTAGCAGAAATGAGGGTAAACGGTGGCTAGTTTAGTTGATGAGCTTGTAAGCGTCTTAACAGAAGAAGAAAAATTATATAGCGCATTGCTAGAATGCGCAGAGAAGAAAACTCAGATTCTGATAGACGCAGATGTACCAGCTTTGGAACAGTTGACTGCCATAGAACAGGAAAAGAGTGATGAGTTGCTTTCGCTTGGAAACAAGCAGATTCAGCTTTTGACCGATATTAAAACGGTACTTGGAAAAGCAGATGAGGAGCTTACCGTTACTACTTTAATTGGGTATCTGAATGCTCAGCCAGAGGTTCAGGAAAAACTATCCACCGCTAGAAATAACCTTTTAGACACCGCTACAAGGGTTCAACAAAAGAACCAGCAAAATGAAATTCTTTTGAAACAGGCCATTGAATTGGCGGAGTTTGATATCACTTTGTTTAAGAGTTTAAGACAAGCTCCAGAAACCGCAAACTATAACAACAAAGCCTATAGTACAGGTGCGTTGCTTGGCGGAAGTGGTTTTGATGCAAAACAATAGAATAGGAATTTAGATGGAGGACGGAAATGGCAAACGGATTTGGTAGTATGTATATAGGCGCGTCCGGTTTGCAGAGCGCCCAAAATGCACTAAATACGACAGCAAACAACCTGGCTAACGTCAATACCGAAGGGTATGTACGTCAACAGGTTGTTTTTTCGGATAGAAGATACGATGTTCTGATTGACCCTACATTGAAAACGAATGCACAGCAGTCAGGAACCGGTGTTAGCATCGGAGATGTAGTACATGCAAGAGATGTGTTTTTGGATAAAGCATATCGATTGGAATCGGGACGAAATGCATTTTATGAATCCTGTTATGAGGTAACTACTTATGTAGAAGACTTACTTCAGGAACTGGATGGAGAAGAGTTTAAGGCAAGTGTAGAAGATCTTTGGGAATCTTTTCAGGAATTAGCGAAAACGCCGGCAGACTCAGTAACCCAGAACTTAGTATTACAGAAGTCCGAGTTATTGCTTAGCAGAGCTCAGACATTATATGATGATTTAAAAGAATATCAGGCGAATATTGACATGCAGATCAAAGAAGATGTGGCTCGTGTCAACGAAATCGGTGAAGCAATTTACAAATTGAATCTTGAGATTCAAAAAGTAGAATCCAACCGAGTAGAAACCGCGATGACACTTCGTGACGAAAGAGACAAACTCTTGGATGAACTTGGCAGTTATGCCAATATTAACGTTCGGGAGGATGAATTAGGCTTCGTATATGTAACGATGGAAGCAGTAGACTTCGTCTTTGAAGCTGGATATCATTCGATTGAAATCAAAGAAGATAACTTAACTGGATTTTCTACCCCATACTGGTCACATTTGTCAGAACCAAGAAAAGATCTTTATGTAGATGTATTTAAAACAGACATCACAATCTCATCTGAGATGAATACGGACGTAGGAAGTATCAAAGCAAAAATGCTTATGAGAGGCGATGGCTTTGGTGTTTATAGTGATCTTTTAACAGCAGACAAATATGCGAATGTGCAGGATGAAGTGGTAATGGAAACCGAAGCACAGGTTGATCTTTTGGTGCATGAAATCGTAACTGCAGTGAATAATGCGATGTGTCCTAATGTGGATTATGTTGCACAGAGTAATATATATGATGCGAATGGAAATCTGGTTTGCAGTGCAGGTGATACCATTCAGATTCTGGACGTTGAGAACTGTGCTAGAGGAGAAGATGGACAGCTTCCTCCACAGGAAGTATATATCCGACAGGGGATGGAACGTTATACCACATGTGAAGTAAACGGTGAAACGATTTATGTTTATAATTCAGAGGACCCAGCCAATAGTGACAGTCTTTATCGTTTAGGCAATTTGGAAGTAAATGAGAATTTGAAAAAAGTTATCACCATGTTCCCGGCTTATACAGCAAATAAAGCGGTAGATTTCAAAATGGCAGAACGTTTGGTTGAAATTTGGAATGTACAGGGCATGCATATCAATCCAAGTGACAGATATCCATGTACCTTCCAGGACTTCTACGACAAGATGATTGCCAAATTGGGTACAGACGGAAACGTATATAAATCATCTACCGATACCTTAAATACAACAACAGCATCGCTGGAAAACAGCCGTCAGCAGGTATTGGGTGTTTCCAGTGATGAAGAATTAGCAAAACTAATCAAATATCAGTCCGCTTACAATGCATCCAGCCGATATATGACGGTAATTGCACAGATGACAGAACTTATCGTAACTGGACTTATTTAGAAAGGAGAAGTAAATGCCTTCACAATTTTTTGGACTTAATATTGCTGGCAGTGGTCTATCTGCATATCAAGCAGCGATTAATACAACTGCAAACAACGTATCCAATGTTCAAAAAGAAGGATACTCTCGTCAGGAGACTACTCTCGAAGCCAGCGCAGCACTTCGTGTTTACGCAACTTATGGTAGTACGGGTACAGGTATCGTAGCTACAGAAATTAAGCAGCAGAGAGACCTTTACTATGACTCCAAATACTGGGAAAATAATTCCAAATTAGGATACTTTGACCAGAAACTTTACTACTTAAATCAGGTAGAAGGATATTTCGAAGATAACGGTGTGGACATGGGCTTTTCCACCATTTTCTCTGCGATGTTCAATGGTTTGGACACATTAAACGGTGGTAATGCCAGCGACTCCAGTGTGCGAAACCAGTTTATTTATCGCGCAGACAACCTTTGTACTTACTTCAACTCCGTGGCAAACTCCCTGCAGTCTTTGCAGAAGGACTTGAACGAAGAAATCTATAGTAGTGTATCCAATGTAAATGCGATTGGTGAAAAAATTGCACTTTTAAACAAGGAAATCAATCAGATTGAAGTGCGAGGCGGATATGCCAATGAATTTCGCGACGAACGTGCACTTCTTCTGGATGAATTGTCCGGAATGGTAGCGGTTACCACACAGGAATATGATGTGCCAAACAGCTATGGTGCAGATTTGGGTGGAACCAACTTTACTGTATTTATCAATGGACAGATTCTCGTAGATGGAAATGATTATAGAACTTTAGAATGTATTTCCGATAAGTATAAAAATAATCAGACCGATGCGGAAGGTATGTACGAAATCAAGTGGGCAGACACAGGCACAGATTTCGCAGCGACTACAGGTACAGCAGGTGGAACTTTGAAAGCACTGTTTGACCTGCGTGATGGAAACAATACCGAAGCTTTAAAGGGAACTGTAACTGCGGTTACAGCAAATGCGAATGGTGTGTATGACAAGGTGACAATGTCAGACCTGTCTAACGTTCGTATCAATGCGTTAAACATTCCAGAAAGAGGAACCATCAGTGTTGGAAATAAAACTTACGAATACTCTGGATGGGAAGCAGAATTAGATGCAGATGGAAATTTAGTTGATATTACATTTAATCTGGATAAACCAGTAGAAGCGGATGAGCTTCACCTGGTAGAAAACAAAGATGTAGTCGTTGGTAAGAGTGTAGATGCTATGGGTATTCCTTACTATCTGGCACAGTTCGACGAGTTCTTACGTAACTTTACCGAATTATTTAACGGCATTCAGAAAAAAGGTATGACATTGGATGGAGAAAAAATGGGTTCTTTCTTCATCGGGGAAACCGAAACTGGTACCATCTATGATTTCGATGGTTGGGGTGAAGTAGATGCAGATGGAAATCCAGTTGCAAAACCAACCAAAATTTCTTCGGAAGGCGAAGGATATCATCAGTTGACCGCCTTCAACGCTACAGTAAATCAGAGATCCATTTCAGAACCAGGTTACTTTGCGACCACCAAGGATATTACCAATGGTAAGGATGCATATGACCTTGTAACCGAAATGATGAAGCTTCAGAATGACACTGTTATCTATCGTGGAGATAATGCGAGTGCATTTTTGGAGCGAATTGTATCAGATATTTCCGTAGATACCGAAAAAAATACAGTTTATTACGAAAATTATTTTAATATGAGTGGTGTAATTACAACCCAGCGTTCTTCTGTATCTGGTGTAGATGAAGACGAGGAAGCACTAAATCTTGTGAAATTCCAGAACGCATACAACCTCTCATCCAAGGTAATCAGTGTTTTGACCGAAATTTATGATAAATTAATTAATCAAACAGGGGTTACGTAAATAAAAAAATAGCCGATATATATGCTAGGAGAAGCTCTATCTTTCTCTTAGCATATTTTTTATCCACCAAGGAGGGTGGAGAAAAGTGGTAGACAGGGAAGTCGTTAGGAGGATACATGCGTATTACAAATAATATGATCTTGAGCAACACCAAGGGAAATATCAATTCCAACAAATTGCTCGTAGATAAATATAACACCCAGATGACTACCCAGAAGAAAATTTCAAAGGCTTCCGAGAATCCGGTAATTGCGATTCGTTCGCTTCGTCTTTCCACTACAATGTGTCAGATTAACCAGTTTGCGGATAATAATATTCCAGATGCAGTTGCATGGATGAACGTAACAGAGAATGCACTTACGAACATGAAAGACATTCTTACGGATATCCGTACACAGTGTGTAAATGGTTCTACCGACACCTTGACAAGTGATGACCGTCAGACTATTCTCGACAACTTAAAGGCACTTTCTGAACAGGTTTATTCCGAAGGAAATGCAGAATACGCCGGCAAGAGTGTATTCACAGGATATAGAACCTCAGATACACTTACGTTCCAGAAAGACGAACCAGAAACGACTTTCGAAATCACACAGGATTTTGATTACAGAGCTTTGGAAGAAAAGCGTTACTACACAGGTGATGTAGAAATTCCGGAAGCAATTACAGATACTACAGTTGCATGCAATACGAAAATTTCAGAAAACTCTTTCGAAAGAGTGAGATTGGCGTATAATGGAGATATAACAGTAGATGACTTTACCGTAAGCTACAAAACAGCAAACGGCGGTACACAGAACGTACCTACAACACTTACTACTTACGAGACAGAAAAAGCTTGGGAAGCAGATAAGCAGGAACGCGTAGTTGGAGATGATGAAGTTGTTTTCATTGAAGAAACCGGTGAATTCATTTTCGGCAAAAATGTAGCCAATACGATTTCCGATAACAGAGCAGATATCCATGTAGAGTATACCAAGAAAGGCTTTGCAAATGGCGAAGCAAAACCGTATTACTATTACGATTGCAGAGATATTTCAGATGATGATGCGAGACATCATGTATCTTATACCAAGGAAGATCAGGATATCAATTATACAACCGCTTCCAATACAGTAACTACAATCAACACACAGGCAGAGCAGATTTTTGATACAGAGATTCAAAGAGATGTGAACGAACTGGTGAATGTAGTACAGCGTTCCTTGGATGCAAATACCAAGGTAGAAAAACTCAAAGTTATGATGAATGAAGCACAGTATCAGGATGAAGAATCCCAGAAGATGCTTCAGGGATATCTGGATGCAGCTCAGAAGGAAGCAGACTTCGCAGATGACAATATGCAGAAGACATATGAGCATTACATCACACGTTTTGATGGATATATGGAAAGCGTAAACATCGCCATCATTGATGTAGGTAGCAAGCAGAACAGTTTATCTCTTACCAAGGTTCGTGTAGAGAATCAGCAGACAACCATAGAAGAACTCAAGTCAAACAACGAAGACAGAGACATCTCAGATATCATCATTGACTACTACGCATCTTACAATGCATATACTTCATCTCTTACCGCAGCAGGTAAGCTGAATGAAAGCAATTTGCTCAAATACATTTAGGATTTTTAAGAGAGTGCTCTTAACAATAAATATTACATCGTCGGAGACGAAGGAGGATAACCATGAAGGCAGTAACAAGATTATTTGGTACTATTGACGTTGCAGATGAGAAAATCATCACAATGGAAAGAGGGATGATCGGATTCCCAAACTTAACACATTTCGCATTAATTTTTGATGAAGAAAAGAAAGACAAGAAATTCAAAATTATGTGGCTTCAGTCTATGGATGACGGAGATATCGCATTCCCAGTAGCTGACCCAATTCAGCTTAAAGAAGATTATAAGCCATTAGTAAATGAAGAAATCATCGCTCCACTTGGAGAAATAACAGAAGACAATACATATATTTTGGTAACAGTAACTGTTCCAAAGAAGGTAGAAGACTTCTCTGTAAACTTAAAGGCGCCAATCGTTATCAATATGGATAGCAATAAAGGTGCACAGATTATCACAGAAGATGATTACCCAGTAAAATTTAGAGTATATGACCTGCTCAAGGGCAACACAGAAAAGGCAGGTGAATAAGATGTTAGCATTAACTAGAAAAAAAGGCGAAGCCTTAATGATTAACAACAACGTAGAAATTACCATCTTAGAAGTACGTGGCGATCAGGTGAAAATCGGTATTGACGCTCCAAAGGATGTGCCAATTTATCGTAAAGAAGTATACTTACAGATTCAGGAAGAAAACAAAGCATCATTCAGCCCAGAAGGCTTGGACGCATTAAAAGAACTTATGTAAAAAAGACACATGGAGGTGTAGAGTATGGGAATTGAAGCAATCAAAGGCGCAGGCATGAGCTATCAGGCAAGTGTATCCGCACCAGAAGTCAAAGCAGAAGCAGCTCACAAAGTAGAAGTAGCAGAAGCTCCACAGGTATCGGAAAGTATTGCGAAAGAAACTATGGCAATGAACACTAAGGAAACCAGCGGAGAAGGTTCTGGCGGCAATCCACAGCCAGGTTCCCCAGAAGCAAAGCAGGCACAGATTAAAAGAGCTGTAGAAGAAATCAACAGAAGAGCGAACAACTCGGAAGCGGTTTTTGGTGTACACGAAGGGACTAATCGTGTAACTATCAAAATCGTAGATAAACAGACAAAAGAAGTTATCAAGGAATTTCCACCTGACAAAACTCTCGACATGATCGCAAGAGTTTGGGAAATGGCAGGACTTATGGTTGACGAAAAACGTTAATCAGGAAAGGAGTATACTATGCCAATTCGTTTATCCGGAATTAACTCAGGCTTAGATACAGATGCAATTGTAAAAGAATTGGTATCTGCATACAGCCTGAAA
>JAFUPI010000086.1 GCA_017481285.1 Agathobacter sp.
AATGCTCTCCTGAAGGAAAGAGACGGTCTTGCTCTTGGTATCTGTAACGGTTTCCAGGCACTCATCAAACTTGGATTGGTACCACACGGCGAAATCCGTATGCAGACAGAAGATTCACCAACACTTACATATAACACAATCAACCGTCATATCAGCAAGATGGTTTATACTAAAGTTGTTACCAACAAATCTCCTTGGTTAAAGGGAGCAGAACTTGGTAAAGTATATTGCAACCCAGCTTCTCATGGTGAAGGACGTTTCGTAGCTCCAAAAGAATGGTTGGATAAGCTCTTCGAAAATGGACAGGTTGCTACCCAGTATGTAAACGAAGCTGGTGTGCCTACGATGGACGAAGAATGGAACGTTAACGGTTCTTATATGGCTATCGAAGGTATTACAAGCCCAGATGGACGTGTGCTTGGTAAAATGGCTCATTCCGAACGTCGTGGTGACAGCGTTGCTGTAAATATCTATGGCGAACAGGATTTGAAGTTGTTTGAATCAGGTGTTGCTTACTTCAAATAAGATATAATATTGTGTCAAAAAGCCCGGTCTCATATGCAGATCGGGCTTTTTCTATTTAATTGGGAAAAATTTATACTAAATAGTAGAAAAGAATTGGCAAAGAACACAATATATGGTAAAATATACACGTTAATATATCGTTTTTTAAAGGAAAATAAGTGGGGGATAAAACCAATGGGACTTTTCTCAGGAAATGCAAAGAAAAATATGGAGCTAGAAGCATTAAGAGCAGAACTTGATGCGAAGAACAAAGAGCTGGAAGAATATAAAGCATATATTAAAGAAGTGGAAGCGGCTCTTTTAAAAAATGTAAACAGTGTAGATGAAAATGCATTAGGTGTTTCATCTGTTATGCAGGAGCTTACAGCTTCTATGGAAGAAATTTCTTCTAATATCGTAACCGTAAATCAGAGTGCAACAGATGCGAACAATGAAGTAGCAGAATTGGCACAGGATTTGGATGATTTAAATAACTACGCAACTACGATGGAAGAAAGCGCTAGTGCATTAGTTGAATCTGCTAAATGGAATAAAAATGATACGCTTGAAAAGGTTATGCCAATTAGCGAATCTTTGAAAAAAGCAATGGAAGAAAGTAAGAGTGTAGAACAGATTGATGGTTTGACAAACGACATCCTCGGTATTGCAAGCCAGACCAACCTGCTTGCGTTAAATGCTAGTATCGAAGCCGCACGTGCAGGTGAAGCAGGTAGAGGTTTTGCAGTAGTAGCAGATGAAATTCGTGAATTAGCAGAGCGTTCTAAGAATACAGCGAACCATATTCAGAATATTAACCTGCTTGTTACTTCTGCAGTAGGAGATTTGGTAAAAGCATCGGATTCTCTTTTGGAATATGTAATTGATCAGGTGGTGCCTGATTATGATGAATTCCTTGAATCAGGTGAAAAATACAACGCAGACGCGATTCATGTACATGAAGTAGTGAGCAAATTCCATGAAATGGCTACAGCAATTGATGCACACCTTGTAGATATCAATAATTCTTTAGATGGTATCGAAGCAAGTGCAGAAGAAAGTGCTCGTGGTATTGCAGACGTAACTACGAATACAGAAGGTCTTGTTCATAATATTCAGAGTCTTACAACAGAGGTTGCAAAATTGAGATAACAAGAAAATAGGAATCATACTACATAAGAAACTCCTAGATGGTTAAAGCATCTAGGAGTTTTTGTTATGGTAATTTATTGAATTCAGGTTTGCGTTCGTGGAACGTTGTGAAATGCTTAAACCCAGCCTCTTTCAAAATCGAAGGTGCCTTTGCAAAGTCCCAAGCAATCTGCTCAGGCGCATGGCCATCGGAACCAATCGTGATGATTTCACCACCCAGTTTTTTATAGCGTTTCAAGGTTTCTATGGTAGGATGTGCATGACCTAAGCCATATTTAAAGCCTGCCATGTTCAGTTCGATTCCTTTGCCACGAGAAATCAGTGTTCGAAGAATTTCATCTATGATATCTGCAAATTTCTCGTAGGAGTAGTATTTGTTTTTATTTGGACCGTAACGTACCACATAATCCAAATGTCCATAGACATCAAAATCTACAGAAGACTGTGCATTCT
>JAFUPI010000087.1 GCA_017481285.1 Agathobacter sp.
AAACTTTTGACAGACAGAATAAATCATAAAAGCAAGCAGAGTGCTTCTTAGAAATAAAGCGTTTTTCTTAACCGAGAGAAAATGCACGCAAAATACAGAGACATATATATTTCGAAATATAAAAATAAGGGCGTCGACAAATTTATATTTTGTGGCAGTCTCCTTTTAATCGATTATTTTTTCTCCATCCTTTACCATAACTTTAAGCCTTTCGTATTCCTTTTGCAGCATTTCTCTCCCCACATCTGTAATCACATAGGACTTCCTACGTCCCTCAGAGGCTGTCAGTCGAATGACTCCATTTTCCTCGAATTTTGCCAGCATGGCATACAGGGTTCCGGGGCCCACCAGAACGCGTCCGTGGGAAATGCTCTTTACCTTTTCCATGATATCTACACCACAGCACTCTTCTGTCAGTGCAAGCAGAATATAGTACATGGGCTCGGTTAATGTCTGAAATTGTTCTCTCGCCATGCACTCACCTACCTTAAATCTAGTTTTTCACGGATGATGTCGATTTGATCTGCAGTTAAGTAAACATCTTCGTTTTCATGCAAAACAAGAATCGCGTCATCATAACGTACATAATATGTTCCAGCATCATTACGAACCGCCTGCTTTGCTTCCCAATCATTCGTGCAATCCACGGCCTCTACATTATAAGATGGTTTCATATCATCCTTCCATAATTTATCCAGAATCCATTCATGCTCTGTTCTGTAAATGTTATAATATACAGAATTCTCTGCAAAGATAAAATAATTCCCGCTACTTCCAAATATATTTTCATCATAATAAATACTAATATCTTCGATTTCATCTGAAAAATCTCTGTAGTCAAAAACCTGTAAAGGTAATTCATCTTTCAATAAAGTGATATCTTCTTTATCTCCACTTATCGAAAGCCCTATAACGATTATTGTTAAAAATATAATAAAGCAAAAGCCTATCTGAATCAAAATGTTTGTAGTGCTATCAGGGCGAAGTTTTGCAAGTAAGAATGCCAATCCTATCGTTACTACAGCAATACCCAAATTGAAATATACCAATGTCATTTCATCCAGCATAACCAAATATCCTATCAGTAATGCCACCAACAAAATAATATAAATATCGTTCATACCAAAATGAAACTTGCCATCCTCACATGTTCCAATATATACTTTTCTTCCTTGGCGAATTGCTTTCTTTAGTTTTCTTCTTGTATAAAACGTATATAGTAATTTACATCCCTGTGCAACAAACAACAGATTCCAAACAGAGAAATTAAACAAGAAACTAGTAGAGAAAATTTTGCTTTCAAAGAAGGATAAAATATTCATCCACTGCAATAAAGCATTGATCCCATATAGTACCCACAGTATAATTGCAGAAGCTGATAACATTCCTTTGCATGAATTTTCTACACGTTCTTCATCCGTAAAAAGTGCTACAGCATTGTTATCTACTCTTTTGAAAATACAGAATTTCTGCTTTGCATCGATAAATTTCCATCCTGCGGCTTCACAATATTCCACAAATTCCTTTGTATGCGGTTCTGGACGTAACTCTTCTTCACTTGCTTTGGTAAACACTTCTACTGCATACACCGACTGCTCTGGTTCGCCCTTTTCAAAGGTTAATCCTGCACCCCATTCCTTGAAGTGCCATCCCTTTTCTGCCATCGTCTCAAGATATTTTGCAAAATCATCACAATGCAAGTAATCAAAACCCTTTAATACCGTCTTTTTCTTTGCCCTCATATGCTCCCCCTCCTTATCTATTTATAGTTAAAATTCATTCAATTATCGAGTGTCGATATTTCTATCTTTATTATATTATCGATACTCGATATTGTCAATATATGCATAGTAAAAACCGTGATGATTTGTCACGGTTTCATTTGTCTTTTCTCCATCGTTTTCCAATTCACAAATCCATAAATATCATTTATCAAAAATGCAGCGAAACACACCACTACAGACACATACTTTACCTCTGTCATACTTGCCAACACCCACAACACAATAAGCACCACATCATTCGCTGCATATGCCAATGCGAAATATGGATTTCTACGGAAGGTCAGATATACCGCAACAAAGCTAGTCGTCACTGATAAGGTACTTGGAATGATGTTTGCAGTATGAAAATAGTCAAGTATAAAATAAAATGCTATCGTCACCACTACTGCCAATATCCACATAAACACGATTTCTTTATGAGAAATGCGATTTACTTTTACTTCAGCTTTATTTCCATTATAAGGATTTCGCAACCATGAAATCAGAGCAAACACCGCCATTGGCATGGTCATCCCCAGATAAGTCATCATTTCGCCATAATACGAAAATGTGTAGGAAATGATTCCATACAGCAAGCTGAATATCACCATCAAAAGCTGTCCGAATGGATTTCCCTTTGCATTAAATATTAAGGACGTCACACCAATTAATGATGCCGACAATGTCAGATAGTTTTCTCTATCAAATATACAAAACGATATGACGATTAATGCAACAGAACTAATCCAAAGCAAACGTTCTTCTTTTGTAAAATATGTTACTAATTCTTTCACTCTGTTCATTACCAAGATCTCCTCGTTTACAAATAATAAATTATAAAAAGCACCCGCAAATATATCTTCTAAGACCTAACGATACATTCACGAATGCTCTATACATTCTCTACCCGGTGGCAGTTCATATTTTGTTTTTTATGTATCCACACTATAACACACTTTTCCTAATTTGGAAACCCAAATAAAGAAAAATATATGATAAACGAAATCACATCGATTGCTAATGCGACACCCAAGATAATTGCTACAATTTTTAATCCTTTTTGGGCTTTTACCTTATTTTCTGGTGTTAGTACCTTTTCTTTCAAAGCTTGAGACATTTCCACATCTCTACTTTTAGGATTTCCCGCAGGAATGCCTTTCACCAATTCGTCTAAGGATATTTCAAACACCTCTCCCATTGCAAGTAATTTATCCATGTCCGGAACTGTATCACCAATCTCCCACCTTGATACCGTCTGTCTCGAAACATCAATCCGATTTGCTAATTCCTCTTGTGATAGCCCTTTCTGTCTTCTTAATTCGTATAATCTGTCGCCAAATTTCATCTCTCTATCTCCTTTGCATAAAGTGATTATACCTTCATTTTAGAGATTTTACGATTGATTTCTACCAAGTAAAATAGGAAAAGTGTCACGGATACTTAACTTTTGAGTTAATTTTTTGAGCGAATCTGGCAAATCCCCTGTGTCATCGTGCCCATAGGACAAAACGCACACCAGGAACGTGGTTTGTAAAGCACCATAACGATGAAACCAATCAATGTAGAGGTAAGCATTAAACTATAAAATCCAAAGCTATACTGTGCTACCCATGCTGGAATATTCGTAGCCGTGTATGCCCAATCCCAAGGTACTTGAAACGTCCAGAATAAAGTAAGAACTTCTCTCAATGAAGAAGCACCACTGGCTACCAACCAGGTCTGGAAAACCATGTTTCCAAACATGAACAAGAAAAATGCAAGGAATCCATATCGAAACCATTTAGACGTAAGCCATTTTGGTGTAGGCTTATTTCTAGAGCACTTCAAATTTTTTCCTAACAATAAGAATAATCGTCCACGTCCACAATATTTACTGCAAAACGTCTTTTTCCCTTGAAAAATAGCAATCAATAACGGAAGGATGAAATCAATCATTCCTAACCATGCGAACAAGATATTGAAAAATCCTAAGGAAAAATATACGATGGTCCAAATCCATAAATAATCATTCCACTGTTTCTTTTTTACTGACATAATAAAACCTCCGACTTATGATAGTGCTATCCTATCAAAAGCCAGAGGCAAAGTATGTAACGAAGTCACATTTATATTCTCTTTTACAAATAACTACGCAGTTTCTCTTTATCCAGAATAATTATGGTTCCACGTTTCAGTTCCAAAGTATTTTCCTTTACCATGTACTTCAGCACCTTGGTAACTACTTCTCTCGCACTACCAATCAACTTCGCAATTTCATCGTGGGTAATCGAAAGTGTCATGGTGTTTTTCTGAATCATCTCATCCCACAAGAACTGTGCGACACGCTGATCAATTTTAAGGAAAAGAATCTGCTGCATCGTCCACATCACGTCTGAAAACTTCTCGGTGGCAGATTTATACAAAAATAGCTCTACATGTGAATTCTGCTGCATCACCTGGTTGAGTGTCGCCGATGGCAGGACCAAAACCTCTGTGTCTTCCGTTGCCTCAATCAACACATCAAAAGTAATCGTATCCATCAAACAAGAAGCCGATAATACGCACACCTCTTCCGCATTCACTCGAAACAGCGTCACTTCCCTTCCTTCTTCCGAAAGGATATAGGTGCGTAGCTGCCCTGTAAGAATCGTCATAAGACCTTTGCAGCTATCTTCCGTTCTATGCATGAGCATACCTTTATTATATTTTTCTGTATATACTGCATTTTTAATTAAATCTTTTTCTGCGTCGGTTAGGTTAGACCAGAACGGAAACAAGTTCACGTAGTTCTTCATAAAACACTACTCCTCTACCCAAATAACGGAAATTAACATTCCGTTTTTTCCATATTACCTGCTCCTACTTATGTTGGCTTATATAATCCACAAATTCCTGGGTCTTTGACCAGTACTTCACACCCCAGTTTTCAAAATTCCATTCATCCATATAATTATTGCATTCATAATCAATATAATAGATGAGTTCATCTTGCACCACAAAATTCGTAGGAAAATAATCAATATTAAGCCCACAAGCATATACCTGTGCTGCCACTTCACGCATTTGTTCTAAATAGCAGTCTTTCATCTTATCTTGTTTGACAAGATCAAATATAGTTGGACCATCTATGTATTCTTTTAAAATTCGCTCATTTTCTATATCAATATCCAGCATTTTAGGAATACGAATCCCAGTACCCATTAATCGATGATAGTCATTTCTTTCCGCTTCTATTTTGTTTCCAAACTGATAATAGTCACATGGCTCATGATGAATCTGCTTTAGGACGTACTGCTTTTCATCTTTTTCTGCTAAATAGGAATAGCCTCCTTTGCCATGTCCTAATAGCTTAGTAATACGATATTCGGTTTGGTTGACATTCATTACTTCTGACATTTTATTTCCTCTGGTATCCTTCTGTTCTTATAATAAAACTCATAATCATGCTCATTTATTTCACGAAGCACCTTGCATGGATTTCCGACTGCAACTACACCACTAGGGATATCCTTCGTTACGACACTGCCGGCACCAATTACTGTATTATCACCGATAGTTACACCTGGTACAACAATTACACCAGCACCAAGCCAGCAGTTCTTGCCGATATGTACTGGCATATTGTACTGATACCCTTTGCTTCGAAGCTCTGGCTGAATTGGATGGCCTGCGGAAGCTAATGTAACATTTGGACCAAACATGGTATTGTCACCTACATAAATATGGGTATCATCCACACAAGTCAAACCAAAATTTGCATAAACGTTTCTTCCAAAATGACAATGTTTTCCACCCCAATTCGCATGAAATGGCGGCTCAATGTAACAATCCTCTCCGATGTCGCCGAACATTTCTTGCATTAATACCACACGTTTTTCTATCTCCGATGGACGTATCGCATTAAAGTCGTATAAGCGTTCCAAGCACTGAAACTGTTCCTTCATAATCGCATCATCTGTTGGATAATAAATTTCACCACTGTGTAATTGTTTCTTCCAATCCATACTTTTGCCTCCTACAACATCCCATTTGCACAATGCAAAAACTACTGTTTTTTCTTTCTTCTAACAAAACGAATCTGACACACATCATCACCATTTGCAATCGTCGCTGGAAGATCTAATTCGCAGCCAAAACTTTCTGCAATACCTCTGTCCCCACACATTGCATGGTCACATAATACCTTAATTTCTTCATCCGTACAGCCCTGTTTCTGCCAAGCTTTAACCAATGGACAATAGTGAAAATCAATATCTAAATTGTCATCTGTACACTGTTTGATATCCATTTCGAATACCCATTGAGCAAAAATAGTAAATAACGTTTTCTTTAATCCCTTTAAAGAATCACCACCTCCTGCTTTTTTACGAAGGTTTGCCCCTTGATATAAACCACAACGTTTAATTGCATCGGGTGCATAGTCTTTGGAATCCAATCCTTTTTTCTTTGCTTCATCACAAAG
This sequence comes from Agathobacter sp., assembly GCA_017481285.1. GTDB lineage: Bacteria > Bacillota > Clostridia > Lachnospirales > Lachnospiraceae > Roseburia. The sequence goes on from JAFUPI010000087.1 coordinate 6,205, forward strand.
CAAATACATCCAAAGTGCTCTATGTTCGAGCTGTTCTCTAATTGCAACAATAAGTGGATTTTTAATCTTTGGTTCATTTTTAATCATGTTTATTTCTCCTTTCAAATTTACTCTTTACTTCACAAAGAATAATCTATTCAGTCCATCAAACTCCAGTTTTTGCAGTTCACTCGGTCTATTCTCAAAGCTATACTTCTCCAACATAACATTATTTACAACAAAAGTCTTCTCGCCTTCTGCATTCCAATTCTCCTGTATCACATGCATAAAATTTAGATTTTCTTCTAACTCTACTTGCACACATGAGTATACACCTGCCGGAATCGTAAAGACTTTCTCTTCTAACTCATCACAGTTTAAGATTTCTAGGAAAAAGCAAAACTTCATCTGACCTGCTTCATCAATCTTCAAAATCTGACCTGCTGGTAAAATCGGAAACATTCCATTTTTTTGTGCGTACTTATATATCTTTGATATTTCTGCTAAAAAGTGTTTCGGCTCCAAATAATCTGTATAGTAATCTGTCACCATTATCTTTCGTTCTTCAAAATATCTCTCGTAGACTTCTGTCTCATTTGAAAACACTTTGTTTTCTTCAATATTTTTCAATGAATAATCAATATAATCTAAATTATTCTGCATCTCTTGAATTCGCTTTTGTGCAATAATTCTCCCTTTTTCTAAAAGCTGCTGCGATCTAAGATTTCCCTCTTCATCTAAAAACTGAACCATCTCCTTTAATGGTATCCCTAACTGAATACATAAAATGATTTTGTTTAAAATAGAAACCTGTTCCGCAGAATAATAACGATATCCTGTATTATCATCCACAACTGCTGGTTTTAACAACCCCAGTTTCTCATAATAACGTAAAGAATTTATATTAATATCTCTCAATTTAGCGAATTCACTAATCGTAAAATAATTTTTCATTTTTACTCCTTTTCTCTTGACTCTATTATTATAACAGGGTTTACTATAAATTCAAAGGAAAACTAGAAAAGAAAGGATTTCGATATGAACGAAAATAAACAGACAAACGAAATGGCAACTGGAAGTATTCCAAAGCTCTTTTTTAAATTAGCAATTCCAGCTGTAGTGGCTCAGGTCGTAAACCTGCTCTACAACATCGTTGACCGTATTTATATCGGACACATTCCAGAGATAGGGGCTTCTGCACTTACTGGTGTAGGACTTTTCTCCGCAATTTTAATGTTAATCACTGCATTCTCTATGCTGGCAGGTGCAGGTGGTGCTCCACTTGCTTCCATCGCATTAGGAAAAAATGACAAAGAACAGGCAGAAAAAATCATGACGAACTCTTTTCTGCTCCTACTTGTCTTTGCGGCAATACTTACGGTTGTGTTCTATATATTTGCACCAACACTCCTTACCATGTTTGGTGCCAGTGAAGTAACCTTACCATACGCAGTAGATTATGCTCGCATTTACATACTCGGAACTGTATTCGTGCTAATCGTTACCGGTATGAACCCATTTGTAACAACTCAAGGCTTTGCAAACATTGCTATGTTGACAACCATTATCGGTGCGGTAATCAATATCATCCTTGATCCTATCTTCATCTTTGCATTAGGTATGGGAGTAAAGGGAGCAGCCATTGCAACTGTACTTAGCCAGGCTGTTGGTGCAATTTGGATTCTCCGCTTCCTTTCTGGAAATAAAACAATACTGAAATTAAGAAAAGAAAATATGAAACTGGACCCTAAGATTTTTGGACCAACCTTAGCACTTGGTATTTCACCATTTATTATGGTTTCAACCGAAAGTTTACTGTCCATCAGTTTTACCACCAGCCTTGCCAAATACGGCGGTGACATAGCAGTCGGAGCAATGACAATCATCACAAGTATTAACATGTTGGTTACTATGCCACTTCAAGGCTTCACCCAAGGTGGACAGCCAATCAGGAGCTATAACTATGGTGCTGGAAATGTTGACCGCGTGAAAAAGGCGTTCCTTATGCAGTTTGGTGTATGTGTTGGGTATGCCACTCTTTTCTGGGGATTATGTATGCTGATGCCAAATGTGTTTGCAGGTATTTTCACTACAGATGCAACCCTCGCAGAATATGCTTCATGGGCCATCCGCATTTATATGGCTGGTATCTTCTCTGTCGGCTTCCAGCTCAGTTGTCAGCAGAGCTTTATGGCACTCGGACAGGCGGCAATTAGTTTGGTAATGGCTTTCCTTCGTAAGCTGATACTGCTAATTCCACTTATTTTTATCCTGCCAAACTTCTTCGCAGATAAAGTTTTTGCCGTATTCCTTGCAGAACCTGTCAGCGATATCCTCGCTGCAACTATTACGACGATTGTATTCTTTACACAGTTTAAAAAGATTATGAACAAGGCTAAGCAAGCCTAAGCGAAAGCAATCATTTAGACAAGCAAAAAGGACTCCGAATTTCGGAGTCCTTTTTATAATTGAAAATTATTCTGTTTCTTTTAGAAAGTTATTTCACTGCTTCTTTGATGGTTTCCATCAGCTCATCTCGCAAATCCAAAATCTTTCCCACATGATAATTGGTAATGATATCCTCTTCCTCATATCGGATAATTTTTCGTACATCTCGAATTTTAGCACCACTATCTTCCAACCGTTTGCGAACATCTGGGTCTAAGCGTCCCGGATGCTCCATCTGAGAAAGCACTTCCATCTGTGCCATCAACTCACGAGCTCTATTCTCGCACTTAAGGAAAATCTCCAGTTTCTGCTTATCCTGCTTTACACTGAACGGCAGCCACTGCTTCGAATAAATCCCCAACTGACTCGCCATATCGTTGATGGTATTACGCATCTTTTCCGTATCAGGATATTCTTTATCTCCATCAAACATTTCTTCTAAGAATACGATGACTTCTTTCTCCAAATATTCAAAAGCCTGACGAATTTTTAAACTATTATCATATGGCAAAATAAGCACATTGATAATCATACCGATTGCTAAACCAATCGCTGTATCCCAAAGTCTGCCAAGAGCATACTCAAATGGATATACATCTGCATTCATACAACTCATTACTACAACCAAACATGGTAAGTTAGGCGAATAGTAAATACCTAATACATTGTAAATTACTATGATAACTACAACTCCTACCCCTACTGTCAGTAAAGAATTGATTGGAACCAAAGATAATCCTGCTGCTACAATTGCACCCAGAATCATTCCTACGATTTGAGCCATACACGCCTCAAGGGACTGCTTAAAGGTATTTTCCATGGCAGACATTGCACCAAGCATAGCGAAAACCATTCTTGATGCAGCAGACGTTGTTCCAAACATAGATACTACAACAAGTGCCAAAATAACTGCAATCGCTGATTTAAAGGTCCTTCGACCAATGTGAATTCTCTTATAATTTATTTTCATTACTGTTTTCCTGTTGAACCAAAACCACCACGGCTATCATTTCCAAGGTGTTCTACTTCTTCGAATACAATCTTTGGCTGATTTTCTACGATACGAAACTGTGCAATTCGGTCATTTACATGGATTACTGTATCGCGGGTTGCATACACAGGCATTCTCCACATATCATCATCACCACAGTAAGAACAGTCTACGATACCAATGCTATTGGTCTGGATAAGTCCCCATGTTTTGAATGTAGAGCTACGTGGAGCAAGGTGTCCTTCATACCCCTTTGGAAGCTCCATCGCTACACCAAGAGGGATAAGTTTGAAATCACCAGCTTTAAGTTCTACTTCTTCGGAAGCACGAAGGTCAATCCAGTCTGATTTGCCATCGATGTAATCTAATTTTTCAATCTTATCAGTAAAATATTTAATACGAATCTTTTCCATGATACGTCTCCATTCTTTTATCTAATCGAATTATTTCCAATCAAGAGCATTACTTTCTACTCTCTTCTCACGAAGCATTAAGTCATATACTGCTTCTTTCGCAGATTTGTCTTCGAAAAGCACTTTGTTTACCTCTTCAATAATAGGCATAGTCACATAGTACTTCTTTCCAAGTGCCAATGCTGCTTTTGCAGAATATACACCTTCGACTACCATCTTTACTTCCTTGGTTGCCTGATCCATAGTCATCCCCTGTCCCATAAGCTCGCCAGCCTTACGGTTACGGCTGTGCTTACTCTGACAGGTTACGATAAGATCGCCAACACCTGTTAATCCGTTGATGGTTTCTGCCTTTGCACCCATAGCAAGTGCTAAACGGCTTACTTCTGAAATACCGCGTACGATAAGAGCAGCCTTTGTATTATCCCCAAAGCCAAGTCCATCACACATACCTGCGGCAAGTGCGATAACGTTCTTAAACGAACCGCCAAGCTCCATACCAAGCATATCAGGGCTTGTGTATACACGGAAGGTTTCATTCATGAATGTATCCTGAATAAATTCTGCTGATTTTTGTGTATGAGCTCCTGCAACTACCGTCGTTGGAAGCCCCTGACCCACTTCTTCTGCATGAGATGGTCCACAAAGTACACATACATCTGCCTGTGGAATTTCTTCTTCTACGATATCTGTGATGGTCATAAAGGTGTCGTCTTCAATACCTTTACCTACACAGGCAATAATCTGTCCTTCTTCTACAAAAGCTGCCATATTCTTAGAAGTACTTCTTGTGAAAATAGAAGGCACTGCCAAAACAAGCATATCCATGCCTTTGATAGCCGTTTCCATATCCGTCGTAAATGAAATATTATCTGCTAATTTCACACCTGGAAGCTTGTCAACATGCTCTCTGTGTTCATTTAACATCTTAATTTCGTCTTCCATGATAGACCAAATCACTACTTCATGATTGTTTCTCGCAAGGTTTACTGCCAAGGCTGTTCCCCAGCTACCAGCTCCAATAATTCCTATTTTTCGCATTCTTTTTTAATCTCCGCTTTCTGACCTAACTTGTTTTCAGTTCCTTTAAATAAACGTACGATATTTTCTCTGTGTTGGAATATAGCTAAAAGACCTAATATAAGTACTAATGTATCAAATTCATATACGGATGTTTCAGGCACACCTAAAATACCATAATAGTTAAACACAAAAATCTGTACGACTAATAAAATAGACATCATAATAGAGCCCAAAGAAACATATTTACTTAAGGCAATACAAAGTATAAATACCGTAAGACATACTGGTACTGCACCAGGGAAAAGAGCAAAGGTTAAGCCTGCTGTACATGCAATCCCTTTTCCACCTTTAAATTTAAAGTAAAATGGAAAGTTATGTCCCATTACTGCTCCAAGCCCTGCGTATAACTCAATAATCGTCATATCAAAGCCAGAGGTATGAAATAATACATTCGCAAGCACAATGGCTAAAATAGTTTTCGCACAATCACCAAAGAAAGTAATCCCTGCTGCCGCCCATCCTAACGTACGAAGTGTGTTAGTCGCACCAGTATTTCCACTTCCATGTTTACGAATGTCAATCCCACGCTTTCTTCCAACTAAATAACCAGTTGGAAAACAACCGCAGAAATACCCAATTACCAGTGCCATCAAACGTGTTACTGCTATCATTATTTATCTTCCTTTCGTTCACGGGTGATGAATTTAAGAGCAGTACCCTTAAATCCAAAAGTGTCACGGATGCGGTTTTCCAAATATCTGGTATAAGAAAAATGCATCAGGTTCTTATCATTTACAAATACTACGAAAGTAGGTGGTTTTACCGATACCTGTGTCACGTAGTAAATCTTTAATCTCTTACCTTTATCTGTAGGTGGCTGCTGCATTGCAACCGCTTCTGCTACGATTTCATTTAATACACCAGTTGCTACACGCATACTGTTGTTTTCGATAACTACATCGATCGTTTCGAAAATCTTGTGAAGTCTCTGTCCTGATTTTGCAGAAATGAAAAGAATTTCTGCATAAGGCATAAAGCTTAAGACATCACGAATATCCTGTGTATGTTCTTTTACAGTATTATTATCTTTTTCAATGGCATCCCACTTGTTTACGGCGATGATAACACCTTTTCCTCTATCGTGGGCAATACCTGCAATCTTAGCATCCTGTTCGGTTACGCCTTCTGTTGCATCAATCATAATGATGGCAACATCACAACGTTCCACTGCTGCCACGGCACGAATAATACTGAAACGCTCGATTTCTTCGGTAATCTTGCTCTTACGACGAATACCTGCGGTATCAATGAAAATATATTCCTGTCCGTTGTATTTGATTGCAGTATCAATCGCATCACGAGTTGTACCTGCGATATTCGATACGATCACACGGTCTTCCTGTGCAAGCTTATTGATAAGTGAAGACTTACCTACGTTTGGTTTACCAATAATAGCAATACGTGGACGTTCATCCTCTACTTCTTCTTTCGCAGATTCTGGGAAGTATTTTACCACTTCATCTAACATATCACCCAAACCAGTTTTCTCTGTTGCTGAGATTGGGTATGGTTCCCCGATACCTAAGTTGTAAAATTCATAGACATCTGCCTGGAATTTCTCAAAGCTGTCTACCTTGTTTACTACAAGTACAACTGGTTTGTGAGAACGGCGAAGCATATCTGCAACCTTCGAATCTGCATCCTGAAGGCCCTGTCTTACGTCTACGACAAACATGATTACATCTGCGGTATCAATCGCAATCTGTGCCTGCTCACGCATCTGTGAAAGGATGATATCGGAACTGTCTGGTTCGATACCTCCTGTATCAATCATTGTGAAATTATAATCTAACCATGATACATCCGCATAAATACGGTCTCTTGTTACACCTGGAGTATCTTTTACAATCGAGATACGCTCTCCTGCAAGTGCATTAAAGAGTGTTGATTTGCCAACATTTGGGCGGCCAACTACGGCCACGATTGGTTTACTCATGATTTACCTCTTCTTTCTTAATCTTCTACTTCATATCCAAGCATTGCCTCAAACAACGCTAAACCACTAGATTTTACAATAATTACCGGCACTTGTAAAGCATTTTCCACGTCTTCTACAGTTTGGTCGTCCAAAAATACACGTTCCCCAGAACGCAGCATATTGCATGGAATTGCAATGGTATTTCCCAGTTCCTTATCCTTTGCCTGTGCAATCAAATCCTGTGCCGTAATCAAACCTGACACTGTGATTTTCTCCCCAAAGAAATCATTTCGAATATCAAGGACTTCTACCTCATAACCTGGAAACTCCTGCATGAAGTCTGCTGCCATTTGACGAAGGAAAGGTGCTGCCAAACGTCCTGTGATTAAAGTCACCTTATGGTGCCCATCCAATTCCTCGTTTAACACCTTCATCACTTCATCTTTATAACCAGGCTCTGCCTTAGCATCTTCCAAAGCCTCTGCAAATTCATTCATCAACAGTCGAAGCATACCTACGCCATTTTCCAACTGAAGATATCCGTCATAGCTGTCTTCTTCTGGAAGTGGACGTTCTGCCAAAAGATACCATTCGTCGCTGGCATGAATAAAATGCATATCATGTTCTTCCATACATTTAGCTTGCCACTTTTCGATGGTTTCAATTACTTGAGTAGCATCTTCTTTCGTAAAAGGCTCCAGTGGATACAAACCTTCACGATATTTACTAAGCCCTACTGGCACTACCGATACACTTTCCATATATGGCAGATACTTCGATAAATCTCTAATCGAACGCTCCAGCTCTTCGCCATCATTTACGCCCTTACAAAGTACAATCTGTCCATTCATCTGAATGCCGGCTTCGTAAAGCCTATCAATCTTCTTTAATGCATCTCCCGCAAAACGATTGTGAAGCATCATACAGCGCAGCTCCGGATTGGTCGTCTGTACCGAAATATTGATTGGTCCCATATGATACTGAATAATACGGTCCAAATCCTTGTCCTTCATATTGGTAAGCGTCACATAATTCCCCTGTAAAAAGGAAAGTCTGCTATCATCATCCTTGAAATACAGGGTTTCTCTCATCCCTGGTGGCATCTGGTCAATAAAGCAGAAAATACATTTGTTGGTACAGGATTTGTAATCATCCATCAAACCATTTTCAAACTCAATACCTAAATCCTCGTTATATTCTTTTTCGATTTCTAGTTCCCATTCCTCGCCATCGGCTTTGCGAATGAGAATTTCCAGATATTCATCATTTACCATGTAATGATAATCGAATACGTCCTCTATTTCATTTCCATTAATCGAAACCAGCACATCACCAGCCTCAATTTCCAGCTCCTGGGCAATACTGCCTGGAGTGATTTTGTATATAATATGTTCTTTGCTCATAGGTCACTCCCTTCCCATTAACATTATATCGACATGTCGATATAACATCAACATTAAATTTTGAGATTAAAAATGGGATACCAAAACTGGTATCCCATTTCATCCTCATGCATTTTCTCATTTATTTTATAATCATTATTGTAAATTTGGAGTCCTCATCCTCATTTACAAATGAATACTTACAATTCCATCCATCAAAAAGATAACCACAATATGTACCCTCGCTTTCTCGAATAGACATATATGTCTTATCTATAATATTATAAGCATAAACACCATTATCTTGATTTACGATTATAACATTGTCTAGAACTGTAAATGAAAAATAATAGTCAGTAGGAATATAGTAGAAAAGATCATTTTTTATATCATAAACTTGGATATTCTTATGTTTCTCCGCTGATTTTCTCCATGCACACATCTCATTATTTCCACGTAACGCTTCAACTTTTCCTAACGTTTCAACTGTTACACAATCCGATTCCTTTTCTATAAAAATACTTGTGCTATCATTTTGGTATTTATATGTTAAAAGAACATTATCCTCAAGAGTTATACGAGCATATGGAGTCCATGTATCAATCCCGTCCTTCAAAACAGTTATATTATTCCGCATAAAATCATACTTATAAATAACAGATTCATAATCTCTTCCTTTTATCAGATCATACCATAACACGCTATCTTCTGTTATCTTTGGAGTAGCAGAATTTAATTCTCCATCAACATCGCCATATTTGAAAAGTACATGTGGCTTTATATCTTCCTCAATGTCGTATGCCATTATCTTCCATGCAACACTATGCGAATTACTCTCTTCCCAAATAAGAGTTTTACCATTATATTGTAAACTTAAAACGACGACACAAAATTCTTCATCATACTGATAAAGCAATCTGTCTTCACCAGATTTCATATCGTACATACGAATCTGTGTGTTATAACTTTTATCAAACTCTATTCCATCACTCCATGTTGGATCCTGAAAAAAGAATTCATAATCTAATGAATAAAATACTTTTTCTTCATATACAAAACATGTCCTTGCTTCCGCCCTTGAATCAATGTCTACAGACACTTCTGATATTTTTAATTCCAAATCTTGATTTGTAAATATAGAATCATTGATTTCTATGGCCTCTCGCTGTTTTAAGTCAATGTTATTTGGTTCTTCGTATTCCTCTTCTTTTTGACATCCTGTTAATAGAAATAGTGCTACTAGGAATATTGAAAAAATATTACACACTTTTCTTCCCATGTTGAAAGCACCTCCTAATAAATCAGATACCTACCACTTGCACTAATACAATTATACGCTTCTTCTACTGACACCGTGTGTATTCCATAATATTCCTCCATATAATTACAATCTACAATCCTTACATCATCAGTTCTTCTATCATAAACATCTAAACTTAAATAGTGTCCATAAGATTTACCATTATAATAGTCTAAATATTGTGTACGTGCATGTAACACCACTGGCTTACCACATGTTAAAGAGGTTGCAATGCAATCCTTAAAACTATAAATTGAACTAAATGAACTACCTAATTTAGATTGATATACTCTACCATATATATTATATTTATTTAGTGCATTCACCATTTGATATACATATGTACCATCCACCGAATTAGTACCACATTCTACTTCTAACGTTTCTATTTTCTTTTCATCAGTATCACCTGCATAATAACTACTTGGCAAAACCATCCCCACTAATAAAAAAACTATTAATATAATTTTTTCTGTTTTTTTCATAGAAATTCTCCTTTTTCTTTTTATTATAGCATTTCATTTCTGATTACCACTACCATATATGGTAGTAGGTAATCCAAATTTTTAATTTAATTTTATGCAGATTTACTAACAATTTCCAATACAAACCTTAGTTTATTATTCTTCCTTTATCCATTTCATATATCACATCACACAACACTCGTATATCCTCCGCATTATGACTAACCAAAAGAATCGTTTTTCCCTGTTCTTTAAGTTCCATCAAAATACTTCTCACCAAAGCCACACATTCGTTATCCAATCCATTCATCGGTTCGTCCAAAATAAGTGTCTCTGGATTTTCCATCAGTGCCTGAGCAATGCCCAAACGCTGCCGCATACCGAGACTATATTTTCGTACCAGCTTGTTGCGTGCTTCATACAGTCCTACTTTCTTAAGCACCTCTTCTACTTCATGCTTTCCAATCTTCTTCTGAAGAGATGCAAGTTCCATAAGATTTTTATATCCCGAATAATATGGTACAAACGCAGGTGTTTCGATTATAATTCCTGTATCTTTTGGAAAATCAATCTCTTCACCGATTTTCTTTCCATCGAAAATCACTTCCCCCTGAGTTGGCTTAACAAAACCTGTAATACATTTCATTAGCATGGTTTTGCCACAGCCATTTCGTCCTATCAGACCTGTGATTTTTCCTTTTTCTACGTGCAAGTCAATGTCGGATAGGATGACATCCTTTTGTATTTTTAGAGATAAGTTTTTTACACATATCATAGCTACTCCTCCATCTCCTGTATTCTTGAAAAGTCATAGTGGTCGATTGCGATAAAAGATACCATCACACACCCTACAATGAGAAACAAATAATAAATATACGAAAAACGCATGTCCATAATCGGCTTCTTATATATCTCATCAAAGTGGATTTCCAAAATCGCATGTGCCGTTGGGAACAGCCAGCGAAGGTTGTTTTCCATATATGCCAGCACATTTCCAAGACATAGTAGCCCTACGATAAGAATTATTCCTCCAACTCGCATCTTGCAAACGAATCCCACCAAAAGGAACATGGAAATAAAAAGTAAAAACAAAAACATTAAACCACAGATATGCAGTGCTGCATCCAATGGTGGCAGATTGTTGTAGAGTCTGCCTGTGGTGAGATTAGCCACCATACTCATCGTATCATTCGGCGCAAAAATATAGTATTTGGTGGTAACCTCACTCCACAGATTACCTGCATAGCATCTGCCAAGAAGTGTCAGACAGCTAAAGCCAACCAATGCCGCCAAATAGGTGCCAGCCGCCATCGCCGCAAATAGCACCTGTCCTAACAGCCAGTTGCCTTTTCCTACCCTGTGAATGTAAAACATGGCATTGCCATCCACTCTTGGAAAATCTCCCATCAGTCCCACGAATACGATTGGAATAATCATCAGCAAAAGCTGCGAATTAGAAATACCGATAAATCCTTCGAAAATCTGCAGCTTCTCTCCCATCTTGTCTGCCGCATCCATAAGCTCTAAGATGATAAAGTCATATGCAAAAATCAGCATTACCAAAAGTATGATCATCTTTGGATTGCGTATCCATTTGACATATTCCGTTTTCGCTACACGAAATACATTATTTCTGCCCACAGTCACACCTTCTTTCTGCCACGACCTTTATCAGTATGCCGCATGCGAGTAACACCCCTGCGTACACAATCGGATTCTCCTCTGGCAATAAGACCTGACGTATCTCCAACGGAATCCAGCTCATCAAAAACATATCCACGAGATAATTCCATACAAATGGCACGCACAGAATCAAATACTTATTGCGAATGAACTCCGCCAAGAGAATGCCGGGAATGGCATTTAACACGCCATCACAGAAGATATCCCACAAACGCTGTGCCATATAACTGTCCCAAAAAAGTTCTGGCAAGATGTCCATTTGCTTCACAATTGTAAGATATTGCACCAGTCCCATCCCTGTTAAAATGAATATCACGTGTGCCAGTACTAAAATACCACCGCCAAGAATCAGATTGGATACATACTTAGAGATAAAGTATCCATTCTTGCTACCACGGAATAACACGAAACGCTCGGTCCTTTGATTCAACACACATGGAATGCCCACGATAATCGGAGCAAACATCCACAGATAATTGTTCAGATTATAGCCTATAAAAATGTCTTTCAGCGATATTGCTCCATATCCCAGGCGAGCCTGCATATCCTCATTATAAAACAGGCTTAGGTATGTAAAAGTTTCTCCCGTCATCATATCCGTATAAATTACAGAGCATAGGAGTAACACCAATGCAGAAAAAACTGCCAGCCAGTATATTTTGTTTTTCCATACACGTCTTATAAATAATTTAATCATAATAATACTCGAACCTGTTTGTGATTTCGCCAGTCACTACGTCTACATAGAATAGGGTATACTTATCGTCATTTTGGTTGATAGTGATGATTTTCCACTTTGGTTCTAGGATGTCGCTAATTTCCATCTTCTTATCCTCTGGCACTTCACATTCTCGATAAACCAGTTCTACACCATGCACTTCGTAGACAGAGTTCTCACCAATTTGCTCGGACAGAAGTCGTAATGCTTCTCTTGCTGGAATCATCTGGGTAACCTGTTCTATAATATCCACCGTACCCTTTAAATTCATAAATCCCATAATCGTATCTGGCTGTGTTCCCTCGATATAGTTTACTCTTGTATAATCATGTCCCAATTTGTCTCTATATCCATCGGTTGCAAATTCCGAGCCATATTCGAATGGAACGCCTTTATATACACGTCTTAAAACAAAATTGATATATTCCTTTTCTTCTGTTGCTATAATATGAGTCGTTCCGATTTGATAGCTGATTTCTTCATGGTGCGGCAATGGAAACGCATCTCCATTCACATAATCCAAAACTTTCTTTTCTAGTTCAGACAATTGATATTCTTGGTCTCGTAACTGCACCACTGTATCGGATTGGCGAATTCCAGTAACATAAAGATACTCCTTTGTATTCTCATAATCACCTGGCATACTCGTTCCTAAACTTCGCTTTGAAAACCATGTATTTCCAAAAGCTGGATCTATATGAGCATAAAAGCCACCGCTAAGAACAAATCCTCCAATCAAAGAATATTGATTATTTTTTCCTTCTCTCAACAAATCCATCACTTCATCATAGTTCAACTCTACTCCCGTAGCATCATACTGAAGTTCTCCATTCTCATCCAAAGGAAAAGCATTATGATATAGATTCGATTTATCGAACGAATCTCCGAAAAACTTTTCCATAGCCTCTATCATTCCATCTACATTTTCAAGTGTGGTTTCAAACTCCTGATTCCTTAAAATTTGAAAGTGATACAAGCCTTTAGCTGCCTCTATAGAAGCAGTAAAATCTTTGGCAATCAGATTTTCATACGTTCCGTCTTTTAGTTCCTTGATATCCGACGCAAACTGTTCCTTCGCCTGCTCCAAGGTCACTATTTTGTCCTTTGGTTCTGTTGTTTCTGCCCCATCTTGACTCGTTCCAGGCTTGTTCCCACTCACTTTACCCTCATCCTTTGGTTGTAATAGAAACACACCCGCTACAAGTAGAAGCACACAGATACCAGCACATATTGCTATAATTCCTTTCTTTTTTCCCATAAAAAATCCCTCCCTTTCTCTACACAAATTGTAGCAAAGAAAAAGAGGGATTTGTGGAATCTTGTCTATTCTGTTAATTTTCTTGTTTATTTTGTATCATGATAGTTACGATAAATTCTTGTGCAGTTTGCTCCACATTTAACTGTCCATCATACTTCTTTACGGCACGCTTTACACTCTTAAGCCCTATACCGTGGAACTCTGGATTTTCCTTGCTAGACTTATCAATTTCCTTCTCATATGCTCCAGTACATTTGTTGCGCATATTTAGAATCAAGAAGTTCTTTTCCTGCTTTATCGTCAGGTCGATATAGCCTTCCTGCTCCTTTATGGAAGCCTCGATAGCATTGTCCAAAAGGTTGCCTAGGATATTTGCAAGATCCATATTCTCTACGACGAGTTTCTCCGGCAAGGTGCCATGCACCATAAACGCAATCTGGTGTTTTTCCGCCAAAGAACGCTTAAGATTCACCAGTGTATCTACCACAGAATTGCCCGTACGAATCATAAACAACTGCTTGCTGATCAAATCATGTTCTTCTTCCAAAAATGACTTGATTTCATCCACACGATTCTCATCTACCAGCTGTTTTAGTACAATCACATGATTCTTGTAATCATGTACACTCTGTCGCCAAAGGTCAAAGGTCTGCTCTGTTTCATCTAGTGATTTTTGAAGCATCTTGTTGTTCAACTCAATCAGTACAGTGGTTTGCTTCTGCTGATGTGTTTCTGCGATTTTTAGCACGAAGAAAACCACGATTATCTGAAACAATACAAAACCGCCACAAAGGACAAATACCAAATAATTTTTAACGCCTTCATTCAAAGCAAGTACACGATCTCCGCCACCGTATAATACCCAATTCATCACAATCATAAGAATCGTAAATACCTCTGCCAGCCAAAGATATACTGGCGGCAACTTGATTTTGGGTACAAATCCATGAAGCACCAACGTCATAACAGTGATAATTACAATAGACCACTGCAATTCTGCTATTTTTTCTTGATATGTAACCAATCCACGTATGTTCATAGAAATCATATTCGCAGCAAATTCTGCAATCATGAGAATTTCCACATAGATACTGGTTGCGATTATTGTAAGGATAAATTTTCTATGGAAATAAATCGATTGTATCAGTATTAAAAGCACTACAAAGAACATATTTTTCCCATAGTCAAAAAGCCAAAAGCCCTGATTTTCGTTTGCAAACAACTCTTTATACTTCCAAAACACCTCATTTGCAATTCCAGCAAGCATAAAAGCCAGGCCTATCGCTATTACCGAATATTTCTTCTTTCTTGACTCCTCCATAAAGGCACTTCCAAAAAAGATACCTAGAAGTAATGTCAAAAAACTAGAGAAATATTGTATTTTAAGTATCATTTCATCTATCGTTCCCATCTCTATACGCAACCTCTCCTGTAACTACGTCGACATAATAATAATTACGATACTTCGTTCCTTTTGTTTGCACTACAAACTTCCACATAGGTGCCAGTGTCTGTTGCACCTCCTCTAAAGCCTCATCTGAAATTGCAACATCTCTATAAACCAGTTCAATTCCCTGTATCTCATACCTCATTGACGCATTCAAATACTCCGAAAGTTTTTTCAATGCACCATCTAAGGAAAGTATTTCTTTCACTTCGTTTACTCGTTCAACACTACCTCCCACATATCCAAAAGAAAGCAGCGTATCTGGTGCTTCACTCTCTACATACGCGATTTCACCTCTATCATGATTTCTCGGGTCTGATGTGAAGCCGCCATATTCAAATGGAACCCCTTCAAAGATCCGACGCACGCGAAAAGAGACGCCTTCATAATCTCCTGTATCTATCACACGTACCTCTCCAATTCCATAGGAAATCTCCTCTGTCTTTGGCAATGGGAACGCATCTGAATTCAAATACTGTAGCACCCTTTCTTCCATCTCAGACAGCCAGATATCTCCATCTTTCAGATGTAGTAGTACATCCTCTCCCACACGCACACCCGATAAATACGAATAAACCTCTTTGGCATCCATTGCAGATGGATGAATGCTTCCAAAGCCGCCTTTTGAAAACCATGTGTTTAGAAGAGAATCCTGTGTCTGAATCATATACCCATCCGAAGCTGTCGCATTTCCAAATATCCACAAATACTCTCCATCTTCATAAGTCTTTTCCAACTCGTATTCCACAAATTTATCGTATGATATTTCATGATGCACATCATTTACCCAGAAATCTACAAGCAAATAAGAGGTATCCCATTCTTCACCAAAAAACTTATCGATTACCGCATTCATAATCGAAAAATTCTCACCTAAATCTCTATCCTCATAATCTTTTTCATAAATCGTATTGCCTATCATAAGTGAATCAGAACCTAGTAACGTATCATATCGCCCGCTTCCCGCTTTCAAAATTTGAATATTATATATCTTTTCTACTTCGTCTAGCGTAGCTACTAAATCATTTGCCGTAAGATTCGAATATTTTCCCCATCTTAGGGCTCTTATATCACCTTGAAATTCACTTTTAACCTGTTCTATATTGCGAAGCTTATCTGTATCCATTTCAAACATAGACAACTCGACGGTCATCATTATGACACACAGCAAAACGGATACCAAAATAAAAACCTTCTTCTTGCCCATATTATCTACTCCAATATCTCGAAAGCTCTTCTTTAAATGTTTTTATTCCCCCACGACTGGCGGTTAACCGTTCACCATTATCCAGGGTAATATCATTCCCCGTATATCCACTGACATATTTCAAATTTACCACACAACCGCTATGTATCTTGGAAAAACGCTCCGCATTTAGTTCCGTCTGCAATTCCTTCATGGTTCTCCAAGTATGTAATACTCGTCCATCTGATAGACAAATCCGAATCTGGCGTCTTACCACTTCGAAATACATGATTTCCGATTCTTCTATACGTACCTCGCCTTCATCACATCGCAGCACCACATAACGCTTCTTATTTTTCTGGTAAGAGCCTTCTGCCGCTCGAAGTGCAATCGGAAGCTCCTGTTTCATCCTATTTTTTCGCACAAAACGAAACGGATTGTATTCAAAGGTATCAAACACATAGTTTTCATACGAGGAAATAAACATGATTATACTGTCATTGTTGGTTTCCCTTACAATTTTTGCTACCTCCAAACCCGATATCTCTGGCATATCGATATCCAGTAAAAGCATATCAATTTCTGCACCCTTACCCTGCATTTCCGCAAGCAAAGCTTGTCCACTTTGAAAACTAGACAGAGTGATATCTACTTGCAATTCTTTATAGGTATGAGTCACAATCTCTTCTATTTGTTTCAAAAATTCGATATTATCATCGCATATTGCTATCTTCATGAAACACCTCTTATTTTGTGTTTATTCGTTTTATCATATCAAAATTTACCCAACGGTACAATCAGTCTTGTTTATTCTGTCGTTTTTCTTGTATATTTTGTAGTCATTTACAATACAAATGCCAGCTCAACCGAGCTGGCATTTAAAATCTAGTACTCTTCTATTTTCATCATCTCTTCTGCTTCGCCCCACCAAATATCTTCCACTGATTCGAAAATTTTAAATTCAATCAACTTATTTACGATATTTTCGCAATCTGGGCCAAAGCTTACGAATGCATTCATATAGGAATCACCATTATAGTAGGAATCATACTCTGTCTCACTATAATATATGGTCGCTCCCTCTTTATCCGTGATTATCGTTCCCATATCCTCAACTGCCTGTGGATGGTGATAATCAAGCGATAAACAAACATCACTGGACTTATAATACATATCCTGCCCCTCAGCATTCATCCAATCACGATACACATTATACTTCATCAGCGTACCGGCTTTGACATCTGCAATGACGGCCTCATACAAGGCTTTTGCCTGAACTGCATCTAATTTGATACTATCATAGACGGTATTCGGATATCCATTTTCATCCGTTCGCCCTTCTTCGTCCACAAATGGTGCCTCAAAATATCCACCATTGAAGAACTTGATATCCTCGTATTCTTCACAGAAAATATGCTTCAGGAAATTCTCTTCATTATCTTCTAATGCTACAATTTTGGCAACGGCTGGCTGAATCGTCGCAAGGGCTTCTGGTAGTTGATAACGGCGGGTGACATATTCCCCATTCGTCAACTGATAGCTAATGCGAACAGATTCATGGTATCTATCACCACTTTCAATGATACGTTCTATCATATCCAGTTCTTTTAGAATCTCCCCATGGATTTCCAGAATCTCTGCTACCGCTTCTCCTTCTACGGTTACCTCATATCCCAAGTGTACGGTAGCCATTTCAATTTCAGTTTCCTTAGGAACATACTTTTCATAATTTTCTGCAGCCCCATACATGCATGCGAAAAATACCAGAAGTGCTACTGTGAAAATACCGCATCCCATCCAGTTTTTCTTCTTAAATACATGGAAGGATTTGTTGATAAACATATCTGCTGCAAAATAACAGATGACACCAATCACCAACATAATAATCACGAATAATGGTACTCCACATCCGATTCTTACTTCCAAAAGCACTTCACGAATCAGCATAGCACCAAAGATGGCACCGATACATCCGACGATTGCTCTAAAAATAGGTTTTACCCAGTTTACGGTAAGGAAATCACCTGCCTGTTCAATTTTACGTTTGCGGTAAATTACATAAGCTGCTATATAGAAAACCACTGCTATTATCGCATATAGAATGAGAAGTCCAAGACCTTCCAAAGAGGCTCCTATGAACTCTCCCGTCTTTGCATATTGGTATCCCCACTGTAAATTGTCGTAGAAGCACTGTACCGGACAAAGCATAGCCGCAATACTTGATGCTCCATCCCCCAAACTGCTTACGCCATATCCGAAGGTCGTTACTACAATATAGACCAGATAATATACCACCCACGACATGAGATTTACTGCCACCACATACATTGGAAGCACCACGATATGTCCGGTAAACAACGCACAAATACTTACGATAGAAAAAGCAATCAATGACAAAACCGCCACCACAAGGAACCATGCCCATACATATCCAATTCCAGGAATCGTATAAATCAAACACAGCACCGTGCTAAATACAGCGGTCGCAAACAATGGTACGATGAGAAACGCCCAGCCGGAAATCAACGCAGTCCCATATAACTGTGTTCTGTCTACTGGCATAGAGTGAATCATATTCGCACTCTTATTGTTGTACAGATAGCTATAAAGTGCCATGCCTGAAAATAGTGCCGCAAATGCAATCAGTATGACATATGGCTCAAATGCCAAATGATCGACTAAATCGCGAAACTGTCTTGCATCTGGATACCCTTCAGAGCCCACATAAAAGTAGTCCATATTATTAGTAATCCACAACATAATTGGCTGATAAATAAAGCAAAGTAAAGTATAGATGCCCCAAATCGGCCAATACAAGGTTACATTTTTCCAAAAAATCGTCTTATTAAAGAAGGAAATCTTTGACTTCATAGTCTACACCTCCCATCTCATAAATAAAGATTTCTTCCAGCGAAAGTGGAAGTACATCTACAATTGTTTTCTGTGCATCTTTTTTCATATGCTCTACGGCTTCTTCTGGATTACCACGTACGATAAGCGTATGTACACGTCCAATATTAGAAGCATGCAACACTTTGAAACCTTCTGGAAGCTTAGGCACTTCGCCCTCGCAAGCCACCTGAATCTTCGATACATTTCCCTGCAAGTCACTTAAAGAACGTTCGATAATGACTTTTCCCTTATTCATGATGCCTACATGGTCACACACGTCCTCTAATTCGCGTAGGTTGTGAGAAGAAACTACGACCGTCATCTCACGTTCTGCCACCTGAGCCATAAGAATACTCCAAATCTGTCTTCTCATAACTGGGTCAAGTCCATCCACTGGTTCATCTAGAATAAGCACCTCTGGCTTACAGCAAATCGCCAGCCAAAAAGCCACCTGTTTCTGCATACCTTTGGAAAGACGACGGATATTTCTCTTTAAATCAATCGTTGGGAAATATTCTTTCAGCATAAAAAACATTTCTCTATCAAAGGTAGGGTAAAGCCCCTCATAATATCGCATCATTTCCATGGTGTCTGCCTGAAGGAAATAGAAAAGTTCATCTGGAATGTATGCAATCTTGGCCTTTACCAATCGATTTTCAAATACCTCTTTTCCTTCCACCAACACTTCACCAGCATCCTGACGATATACCCCTGTCAAATGGCGGATAATCGTACTTTTTCCGGCACCATTTGGTCCTACCAGTCCGTAAATAGCACCTTTATTGACATGCATATTGACACCGTCTAATGCACGAAAACCATCAAACTCTTTTACAACATTATTTACTTGAATCATTCTGCACTGCCTCCTTTCGAAGTACTCTCTGCTATCTCTGCTGGCTTTACACCACTGAAATGAGCGATACGTTTCACCAGCTCCTCCTCTGTTACCGATAGCTCTAACAACTCTTTCGCAGCCTTATCAAACTGCTTCCACAACTCTTCTTTTCTGCTATCGTACAAGTCAAATTCCTGATTGATAAAGGTCCCTTTTCCAGTCAAGGTATAGATAAAGCCTTCCTGCTCCAGTTCCTTATATGCACGGGAAATGGTGTTCGGATTGATTGCAAGCTTCATCGCCAACTCTCGTACAGATGGCAGTTTATCATCTGGACCCAACACGCCTGAATAGGCTAGCTTTCGAATTCCGTCCTTGACCTGCTCGTAGATAGGCCTTGGATCTCTGTAATTTAGCTGTATCACTCCAATCCCTCCTTTACAATTCTATTTTTTCTGGGAATGCTTCCTTTCGCATGATTCCCCACATCTTATCTATATACGCCAGTGTGTAGAAATTCTCGTAGTAATGGTAATAAAAGGCTCCTTTTAAAGTCATTTCATAAATACCATCTTTCTCTTTCACAAATCCTAACATCTTGGCAATCCATAATTCAACCCCATACATTTTCTGCAACGATTTTCCAAAAAACTTCTCGAAATCTCTGCTATCTACCCTTGTGCTATAAGCTGTCCAAAACAGGTAGTAAATCATTCTTTGACGTTCTGTAAAACGTATGGTTAACGAAGTTGCCAGCTTTTGCTCTGCAATTCGTTTACAATATTCCTCTACCGAAAAGGTATTTATCTTGAACTGGTCTCGCAGTAAAGTGGTCGCTGAGCAACCAAATCCAAGGAAATTGTCTCTTGTCATAGAGGAGTATTTCGCATCAGCTTCGCTGGAAAAAGTCCAAATGGAGCTTCGCACATATCCCTGTTGCAAACAGTACTTTGTGATTTCATCCAACAGTGCCCGCTTTTCTTTTTTATTCATAACCTTTACCTTACTAGAAGTAAAGGTAAAATCGATGAATGGATAAATCGCAACATGATTGGCACCATGGGAAAATGCCAGCTCGATATCTCTTTTCAAATCTATATACGTCTGGTTAGGTAGAGCAAAAATGAAATCCATGGATACTGTTTCAAATTCCACCTGAGCCAATGCCGCAGCCATCTTTTCAATATCCACCACCTCTCGCCCCAGGATATCCTGATATTTCTGCTGAAAGGATTGAATACCAATACTGATTTTTGTAATGCCTGCTGATTTTAGCTTCGTCAGTGTTTCCACGTTTACATTCCTTGGATGAAGCTCTAAACCAATCCCCTCCGTAATGATGAAATACTCTTGAAGTGTATCTATAATTTCTTTCAAACGTCCTGTCGCCAAGGCTGGTGTTCCACCACCAAAGTATAGGCTTGTGACCTGTTTCTTATCTGGATTCTGGCTTCCCACCATGCGAATTTCTTCCAGAAGTGCATCTATGTATTTGTCGCATTTCTCCTTAGAATAAATCTCTTTACAATAAGGACAAAAATTACATATGCTCTCACAAAACGGAATATGTACATACAAGCCTAGATTTTCGCAGTTCTGAAAATGCAGACTTTGGTCATATTCGTTGTAAAAGGTAAATGGCTTCGTCGACCTCGTCAGCCACATCCTGGTTAAATCTGTAATCACACTCATAAAGGCCTCTTTTAAATGTATTTCAAATAAGTCTTTAGCATCTCAAATATAATCTTTGGATTGCCTCGGAACAGTAAAGTATATTCTGCCACGAAAAAGTAACCACATTTTTCACATAATCCTGGCACATCAATGCAACGTCCACAGGTACTTAATTTGCCATTCTCTATTACCACGCACTGATGACATGGCGTTGGGAAATTATTATGTATCAGATATGGGAAGGCACTCTTTAGATTAAAGATTGGTGCTCCCTCCTCCATCATTTGTTCAATGGTATCACAGCACTTCTGCTTTTCTTCTACCGACAATGCCAGCTCCTTGGTATCTGGGTATGGCGTGTGGAAATTGAAGGATACGGCACGCACATTTTTCGTATCTCGGGCCGTACTGCAGACATGAGCGACTGCATCCTTATTGATCTGATTAATCGCCATATAGAAACAAATATTATCTGCGGTAGCATGTGCGATATTCTCCATAATCTTGTCGTAGGTATCACCACGAATGATATTGTGGTGTTCTCGATCTCCATCCAAACTTAACAAAATCAAATCTGCCTCTGGCAAATCAATCGGATAGGTTCCATTGGTTACGACATTTACAATGAGAAACCCCATTTCTTTCGCTTCTATCACCAAATCTCGGATGGTTTTCTCTCCATCTCTCCACAAGAAGGTTTCCCCACCACAGAAAAACAGAATACGAACGCCCATATCATACAACTGCTGCATTTCCTTTCTCATCTGCACGTAAGGGTGCACCACTGCCGTAATATTATTCACGGAACAATGCTTACAGGAAAGATTGCATTTATCAGTCACGATAATCGTTCCCAAAATCGGTTTCTTCTCTCGAAAAAGTATGGTTCTTACTCCGAACGTTGCAAAGTGTATAAAAGAAGATAATTTCATATTGTTTTCCTTCTTTCTTATGGCGTATTAAGTGTATTAGTTGTTCTAGTACACTTAGTATAACATATACATATCAAATGTCAAGTATACATACAAAGAGCCTGTGCAACACATCCCTTTGACATGTCACACAGGCTCTTATCTTCTATTTTGTTAATACACCCTTCTCCATAAAATACACTTCATCGCTCAGCATCTCGATATCCTCCCTCGAATGAGATGCCAGCAAAATAAGTTTCCCTTTTTCTTTCTGTTCCAATATAAACTGGCGGAACCATTCTACACCATCTTCGTCCAGACCATTGGTAGGCTCGTCTAAGATAAGGACGTTTGGATCTTCCATCATTGCCTGTGCAATGCCAAGACGCTGACGCATACCGAGACTATACTTACCTACTGGCTTTTTCATGGTTGAATCCAACCCGACCAACTCCATCGTCTCACGAATTTTTGCATCCGTGATTCGATTTTGGATACCTGCTAGGATTTTCAGATTCTTAAAACCGCTGTAGTTCGGAAAGAAACCTGGCTCTTCTATAATGATTCCCGCCGATGGTAAAAAGTCCATATCCTTATGTATCACCTTGCCATTGACAGTAACCTTTCCTTCCGTTGGACGCATAAAGCCGCAGATGCATTTCATCAGAACGGTCTTTCCAGAGCCATTTCGTCCACGAAGTCCGTACACTTTGCCGCTATGTAGAGTTAAATTGATATCCGACAAAAGCTTCGCGTTCTTGATTTGTAAGGACACATGGTCCACTATAATTTCTTGCATACGTCCCTCCTTTTTACTCCGATGATTGCGAGGATGATGACTACCACTAGTGCAATCATCAAATACAAATATGACATCCAATAAGGAAATACTGCTTTTCGCAAATACTCATGCAAATGCCCTGTCAGTAATGCATGGGCTGGTGGGAACAAAAATGCCAGTTTCGTCCGCATAAGAGAAAATGCTGCACCGATTCCCATCAAACAAATACAAATGCCTAGTGGCAGATATTTCTTTCCATACATTTTGCCGCAAAGCAAAATTGCACTATATAACAGCAATGTCAAGACCGTCAATGTCACCGACAAAGCTACCGCCTCGCCTACCTCCAGCTGATTGTAAATATCTCCTTGGATAAGCTGTGCCACTGGCGAATTCGCATCCTCTGAAAATGCCAGATAATACCGCGTCACTACATTGCTCCATTCTCCATCTACGGTCAGACTTCCCCAACAAGAAACGATAGAGGAAACAAACATACCAAACAAAATCGTCACAATGGCAAAGAACGCAAACAACATCTGTGTTACAATCCATTTCACCTTTCCCATTCGATAAATCGACCATAAGCAACTTCCTTCCATCACTGGAAAATCCGACATAAGCACCAAGAAAAATACAGGCATAATCAGAATCGCTATTACCGAATTATTGAGAGCTATATAAGGCTCTAACCAGTTCAATGGTACTCCCATGGCTACCGCATGCACACAAAGTATTTTTCCAACAGATTCCCTTGCATAAACGATGAGCATAAGCAGGAGCAAGATGCGTGGGTTCCACAGCCATCGTTTGTATTCTGCCAATGCCACTCGAACAATTCCTTTCATCGACTCACCCCACAATCCGATGCCTTTTGCATATAAATCAAATGTATCACGATTGCAGCAATCCATACTGCGACAAGCACCACCATATTGACAAGACAATACTCTGCTTTTTCCCAAAATTGAACATATCCTTCCGGACTCACATAGGAATGTATCGCAATATAGTTTTCCATCGTAACACTTCCCTCCAATAGTCGTCCATCAAAGGAACTTACAATGGAATAATAGATATATCCAAAGAAAAATGGAATACACACCGCCAAATAAATATTAGAGAAAAATGCAGTGCAAATAAAACCAATAAAACCGCAGAAAACTCCATATAAAAAAGCTCCCATCAACGATAATATGATAAATGCGCCCTCTCCAAACAAGTCAAATGTCAAAGGCACCAAACCTGTCATCTGTGGCAATCGGTTCTCTACATACCAAATATAATAATCAGGTGAAGTCTCAGCCCGCATTGGATAATTCCAATACAAAAACACCAAAAACAAAAGTCCTATCACCAAGAAACACAATCCCGATGTAAGTACCGCAGTCAACGCCTTGGAAATCACATATCGCTTTTTTCCTTCTTTAAATAACAAATATCTTCGCACACCATATTTCTGTTCCTCACACAGCACTGTCGCAAAAGACAATGCTGCAAATAGTGGCCCATACATCGATAACTGATAGATGATATGTCCTGTAAGTGTTTTTTCTACACTTAGATTATAGATTATCATCTGTTCGCGTTCTAGCTCATAAGTAGCCGACAATACCGTATACACCGTTCCATCCAAATCCTTATGTATCTGCGAGGTCAGTAAAATAAGCAGTGCTAATCCAACGGATAGCCAAAAGCCGAAGGAGGAAAGAATCCGTTTCATTTCATCTAAAGTAATTTTCCATACCATAGTTTTCCCTCAATATCTAATAACTTTCCATCTCGCCAGTTTCCATATTTACATATACTCGAATTGCACTTTCATCGTTCGGATTTTCCAAAAGGAAGGACCAATATGGAATCCATATATCATAGGATTTATCTCCCTCTGTTTCTGTAAACATGCGATATTCCATACCGATATACAAAATATCAAAAACAGTGTCACCTGTCATATAATAGGATAAACCTTCCATCACATCTGCAAATGGCATATATGCTTCGTAAACCTTTGCGACCATTCCCTTTTCGTAGCAATTCACAAGCCCTAATAAAATATCCACCTTATTGCTTTCACAAAGAAACGCCTGCCCCATGACTCCCACTTCATTTGCCGCTCCTGCACCTGTATGCTCTTTTACACGGATTCCTTCATAGGAAAATGTTCGATATGCATCAAAAACATAATATTCGGTATTGGGTATTTTACCTACTATTATTTTATACACTTCATTACGAATACCATTATCCTCTCCTACCAGCGGATAATGTGCATCCAAATATTCCTCTATCTCAGCCTTTGCCTCTGCTACAGTCTTTTGTGTTCCATCCATAAGTGGATAAGAATCTGACAAATCATCCAAATAGCAATTATAGCTTTTTACTTCCTCGTAATTCGATGCCCCAAAAGGAGAATTGCGTCCACTCAGCCTTCCAAGTGTACCTAGGCTTAAGTTAAAACATATCCCTTCTGGCATCGTCTCGATAGCATAATAGTTTTCATTATCTTTATATAGCATCCATAATTGTATACTTTCATCCTGTTCCAACTCCTCGGCATGCTCCATTAAATATGTATAATCCCCATATTTTCTCGTACCATCTTCTAATACACCCATCCCCGCCATAATACATGCTGTGTCTACTTCTTCTAAATCCAATAGCTTTGGATATACGACATCTTTATAGAAGTCTAACTTCTCTTTCAGTGACATGTTACTAGTAAATTCATATATCGGAAATTTCATCTCTTTAATTTCCTCAACTTCTGGCAAACGTACCTCATCACATACTATATTTAGGTTTTCATACTTTCCTTCTTTTGCCGCCGCCATCTCTGCACTAATTTCTTCTTTTAACGCAGCAAAAGAACCTTTCTTCTCCTCGTCCTCATTGGAACAGCCGGTAAATAATAAGCCTAATATAAGTAGTGCAACGAAACATTTTATCTTCTTCATAGTAAATCCCCCATACACGATTTCTATTGTCTCTCCATCATGTTCTTTAAACGTTCAAGACGATACACCCCATCTTTTTTCATCAAAATAAACCAGTATTCACTTGCTTCTCCGTCACGCGGTAGCGAAATCAAGCCATTGCGAAAATCAAACGGGGTTGCTGTTTCAATACGTTCTTCCTCCGTAACTCCATCTACGCCATCATATCCGTAATACCCATTGAAATAACGAACGAGCCACATATCTTCTGCGATTTGTACCACAGGCTGCTCAGGAAATTCAACGCCATAAATTTTATAAGTACAGTTAATTCCTTTTTCCTCTTTTCCCTCTACCATTGTCCAAAACATCTTAATCAGCATATTATTAGAAAATTCATTCTGATGATAAATAATGTCACAACAAGTAGATAGTGAACAATGCTGGGAACCATCCTCATGATGATTGATTCGCTGTACGGATTCGCCATTATAATCCTCGTACCATTTTGAGAAATCAGATGCTGCTAGTTTTTTGATCCAACGAATATACTTTTCTGCATCCTTACTGTCTCTATATATAATTTTTTCCCAACGCTGTGAGCCTTCTAAAGCTTCATATTCTGCCACTTCTGCAGCATCGCTTCTCTGCCAAACCAAGTCAAAATATTCCTTAGCCGATTTTCCTTCATTTTCACTAGCTACATATACACCATTCTCATCACTGCAAAGTATGATTTTCGCATTCTCTATCCAAGGAGTGATTTTCTCTTTAAACTCTGGAACGATTTCTTCTCGATGTGGTTCTGTATCCCACGCACTATAAAATGGATCACAGGCAAAAGTAAGATTGACCATTTCCACTCTAACCGCTTTATTATATTGATGATTCACTTCTGCTACTTCATAGCAATAGCGTGCCTTTCCATCTACCTCACTTACCTGTGCACGTACCAGATATTCTTTTCCTTCATATTCTGTAATTGCATATAATCCGTTATATACCTGACCTACCCAGATATCCCAAATGACAGTTTCCGGCACTTTAAGGGCAACTGCTGTACTGCTATATGTACCATTCTCTTTTCCCAGGAAGATTTTCACAGAGAATTGATTGGAACTATAATCTATCTTCTCATACCCTTCTTCACAATATGCCTTTCGCACCACCTGTACCAAATCATCTATTCCATCATGGTCTAAGTCTGCTGTAGTCTCATATATAACCTCTTTGGAACTACGATTCTCTTTCAGTTCCTCTTTGATCTCCTTTTCCACTCCCGCAACAAATTCCTGTCCCTTTGGATTGGTCATAAACCCAACGACTACAATTGCACAGACAACAAGCACTACAAACGAGTACCAAAAAGATGCTTTCTTATAATTCAATACCCCTTTGACTCTCTTTCGGATACTGATTTCCCCAAATGCCACGGAGCCTAATCCTTCAAATCGAGCTGGGCTGCTACAAATCAAAAGGCTCTTTACATAATTTCGTCTTTCCTGTTCATCCATGTTTTTTACGACACGCTCATCACAGGCAAGCTCAATATCTCTGCACAAAAGTGCATAAGAAAGCCAAACCAATGGATTAAACCAATGAATCGCTAATATAAGTAACCCCACAATCTTCCATATATTGTCATGCCATTTCAAATGTGCTTTCTCATGTGCCAAAATATAAGAAATCTGCTCTTCCGCCACATTGGATGGAACATAAACACGAGGCTTGAAAATTCCTAAAACAAATGGAGAACGAATGGCATCACACATCCACACCTCATCTGTTTTGCGGATAGATACCGCTACCTTTCTTTTTAGCCGCAGAAAGCTGATTGCCGTATATCCTAAGATAACCACAATTCCAATCTCCCAAGCATAAGTCACCATTTCGATCGGACGCATTCCCATTACTTCCATGCCCTGCTTATCTGAATCCAGTCCATTCTCTATCAGGATATTCTCGTAGTCATTCTGAATCTCGTCACCGAAATCACTTGTTCCGATGGAATCCTCCATATCAAGTTCTTCCCACAGTTGTTCCTGAAATGCTTCTGCTTTTTCCATAGAAGCCTCATTCGGAATCAGACTCCATTCACTTTCGATGAAAAGAGGACAAAGCAGACGAATCCCTACCAATGCCCATAGCAGATAACACAAATTCTTCGTCGCTTTACGGCAAAGAAATCGTACTATAATGACCGCAAGTATCAGCCAGCAGGCCATACCGCTCATATTTACAACTTCTGCAAAAATACTTGTCATACCTATTTTTCTCCTGATGCATCAATTAGTTTCTGGATTTCCTGTATCTCTTTTTCTGTTAATTTCTTATTTCTTGTAAATGCTGCCACGAAAGCTGGCAAAGAGCCATCAAAGGATTCCTCTACCACCTGCTCACTCTGCAACGCATAGAACTCCTTTTTCGATAATAGTGATGTCACTGTTCCATTCTGATTCTGAAAAATTTCTCTATCACAAAACTTTTTTAAAACCGTATAAGTCGTAGATTTCTTCCACTCCAGCTTGTCCAAACACAACTCTACCAATTCTCTCGATGATAGTGGCTCATTCTCCCAAACAATATCTGCAAACTGTGCCTCTACTAATCCCAATCGATAATCTTTTCCTCTTGTCATTTTACTCATATTATTACACTCCTTTTGCAGTCTATATCCTATCGACTATATTCAGTCTATACCTTATCGACTACTTTGTCAAGCAGTTCTCATATTCACAAAAAATTTAGGGATGTCAACCGACATCCCTAAATCTAAATATTTTGTAATTAAACATTTACCCATTTATTGAAATATTCATCTATGTTGCATAAAACTGATAAGTAGAACTTTCACAACTCTCACAAACTTTTGAGCACTTTTCATAAAAGAATTGTACTTGGCTCAAGTATATGGTATAAGAATATTCTGGCAATCGTGTTACAGGGTGGTTGACCTTCATTCTACATAGAATGGAGGTGATGCTCATGAAGAAATTTGACTTTAAAGATTTAATGTCTTTTGGCATGTTTCTCTTAGCTGTACTGACATTCATTTATTTGATTTGTCACTAACGTAACAAACCCTTCCCTGTACTTTGGCCGGTCAGGGAAGGGTTTCTTTCTTCTAACATGGTCAACCACTCTGTGGCGATTGCCTTTTCTAATTCACATTATAACATATGTTTTTTTCTTTTCAATCCCATCGTAGCAAAAAAACATTTACAAAATCTGCCCATCACTGATTCGATAAGCCTGTCATATTTCGCTACTACTTCCATATCGTGTGTGATAATAATGACAGTAGTCCCTTACTACTTACAATACGCCACCAAAAGTTTCAAGGTATTCTCCACTCCATCCTTGTGGCTTCTCTCATATCCATGAGATGCATATACACCAGCACCGATAAGTCCGTGGCGGATATCATAGCCAGCCTCCAAGGTAGCATCTACGTCAGAGCCATAATATGGATAAATATCTACCGCAAACTTCAAATCATTGTCCTTGGCAGCTTTGATAAGACCTGTCACCACATCGTAGTTGTATGGTCCACGGGAATCCTTCGCACAAATGGATACCATATGTTCATCGCAGGTCAGTCCGTCACCAACACAACCCATATCTACCGAAATCATTTCCGTTACACCTTCTGGAATAGAAGCTGCTCCGCCATGTCCTACTTCTTCGTAAACAGTAAGGTAATGATACTGGCGGTTTTCTAATTCGATATTGTTTTCTTTCAAATATTTCGCATAACCAAGCAAGATGCCTACACTAAGCTTATCATCTAAGAAGCGGCTCTTGATATAGCCTTTTGATGTTACTGTAGTTCTTGGATCAAAGCAAACGATATCACCTACCATGATACCAAGCTTTTCGGTATCTTCTTTTGAAGTTACCACTTCATCCAATACCACTTCCATGTCCGAATATTTACGTTTCGTATCGTTGTAATCGCCGTTTACGTGAATTGAAGCATTATTCAGCTGGAAGGTTCCTTCATAGGTTCCATCAAAACGAGTGATGATACGGCAATTCTCTGCTTCTGCATTGTTTGGGTTCATGCCACCAAGTGGAGAAACCTTAAGGTTTCCGTTGCCTTTGATTTCACTTACCATAGCACCTAAGGTATCTACATGAGCTGCTAAAACGATACCATTATCCTTATTCTTTCCTCCGATATCTACGAGTACACAACCCTTTACGGTCATCTTTGGTTCGTAGCCCATCTTACGATATTCTTCCATCACGAATTCTGCAGCCTTTTTGGTGTAGCCGGTTGGGCTGTCAATCGCCAAAAGCTGGCAGGTGATGTCTGTGATATAATCTACATACTTTTGCATTTCTCTTACCTCTCTATTTCACAGGAGAACTCCTGCATTTTTTAACCTTCCTTCAACATCAGAAACGCCGCGAGATTTCCGCGTTTCCCATGGCTTGCCCTATGTGAAAATAATACTTCACTGTTACAGCAGGTGCATATATTCGTCACTGCCAAATGTTCTGGTTTAATACCAGCCTCTAACAGTAGGATTTCATTCGTCTTCCACAAGTCCAACTGATATTTGCCATTTCCTTTGTTTAGCAGGATTTCATCTCCATGCCCTTGGAATTCCGCATAAAAATGCTCCGCTACATCCTCACTAATTTCATAGCAATCCTGACAAATGGACGGTCCAATAGCAGCATACACATCCTCTGGCTTCGTACCAAAGGCTTCTGCCATTGCCTCTAAGGTCTTTTGCCCCATTCTGCCAACCGTACCACGCCAGCCCGAATGACTTAACCCAATGGATTTGCTGACTGGGTCCACGAAATAAAGCGGTACACAGTCTGCATAAAAAGTGGACAAAATCACACCTGGCTCATTGGTAATGAGACCATCTACATCCGTGTATGGCTTTTCTCTTGTTACACCATA
This sequence comes from Agathobacter sp., assembly GCA_017481285.1. GTDB lineage: Bacteria > Bacillota > Clostridia > Lachnospirales > Lachnospiraceae > Roseburia. The sequence goes on from JAFUPI010000087.1 coordinate 37,428, forward strand.
TCCCTTTTCTTTTTTTCCAACTCGAAGCACATGGGTGGTATGGGTCTGATCTGTACATACGAAATCGTCTACTGTCTTCCCAAAAGCTTCTGCCACACGTCTGTAATTCTCCATGACAGCATCTGGGGCATCCCCTCTAGCAACACTAAAATTCAAACTTGCATAAATTCCTTCACTCACACCGCCAAGACGGGTGGTAAAACAATGATCTACGATTCCCGTATTCTCCAATAAAGGATAATGCAACAGTGGAAGTACCTGTGGCTTTCCGTTTAAATCCATAATTGGATGTTCTTTAATTGCCAAAATATCTTCTTCACTTTTCTTCTTTAACTCAAATCTCATAACTCATTTATCTTCCAATATTCCTTAATGCTAAAACGCATTTTCCAAATGCGTCATTTTCTCTCCCTCAAAAGCAATCACATCAAACTGACAAGGTGTCCACTCACTAAGCTTGTTTTTCATCAAATAGTACATAGCTACCTTGCGAATCTGGTTCTGTTTACGAACATCTACTGCCTCCAATGGACTCCCAAAATCCGAAGTCGTTCGGTATTTCACTTCAATAAAATGAATCTGCCCTTCCTTTTTCGCAATCAAATCAATTTCACCACTACGATTGCGGAAGTTTCGCTCCAAAATTTTATAGCCATTTCCCAGCAAATACTCCTCTGCCTTCAGTTCGTAGGCAGTACCTGTCTGACGTTTATTCTGTGAAAGAGGATATGTTATATCGTGATTCACTCATTTTCCTTCTTTCTTTATTACTTCACTTTTCCGTCCAGCTTCGCTTTCAATCGATCCATATCATCCACAAATACGAGAATTTCCGCCACTACTTCATAAAGTTCTGGAGGAATTGCATCACCGATTTTCAGTTTGGATAAGGTATCCGCCAGTTTATTGTCCTTGTACAAAGGGACGTCGTTCTCTTTGGCTTTTTCGATGATTTTTTCTGCCACTTCCCCTTTTCCTGTGGCAAGAATTTTTGGTGCACTTTCGCCTGGTTCATAGGCAATCGCCACCGCGGTTTTTTCGAGGGACTTAAAATCTCTGTTCTCTGCCATATCTACGCCCTCACATCAAAGGAATATCTGTGCAGCTGTCCGGTTGGTGGTGCATCCTTTTTCAGGAAATCATCCAGAAAGTTGACTTTCTTTCCTTCGTTTTCTACATATATTTTCGCATCAAAGCCTTTCAGACGCAGACGTTCCTCCAGTTCTGGCATATGAGCCTTGACTAATTCATAGGCTTCGTCCGTATCCATATAAAACTTGGTATCGACTTTTTTGTGTAACAGTTTCACTGACACATCCGTAGATCCCAAATGATCCAAATCTAAATGCAAAAATGCCGTAAGCTCTTTTTCTGGATCACTCATATCTCGCTTATTCGTATAAACATAAAGCTGTCCACTGGCATTCTGCCCCGCCATCTTAAGCGGAATTTGCACAAAGGTATATGCCTGATTCAACTGATTCATAAATTCCACATTTCCACGCACTTCCGTTACGGTCTGCGCCAGTGGAGTATTCTGTAAACCAGCCTGATTGAGCAAGCTTTCCAAACGCTGCGTCTTAGCTTCCAATCGTTCATACAGCTTTTTCACCTTTTCGCCATCTGCCACTTCTTCTGGTGTCATATACATCTGTCCTTCCAACACATCACGTAAAAACTGCTGCATATCCTTGGAAGAAAAAAGCTGATTCAAAGCATCTTTGGATATATTTTCCCCTGTCAATATCACATGAGCAAGTTTATTTAACATAACGGCTGGAGAATCCTCTGCTGTAATACCTGTTTCCCCAAACAAACCATTGATAAGTTGCAGCACATTTTCTTTTACAAGTGCCTGACTATTCGTCTGTACCTCTTTTGCCACATTAGTCTGTTGCATCGTTTCATCGGAAACTACTGTCTGCTGTGCCGCACTATCCTGAGCTGTCGCTTGGGCACTACCTTCCTGGACTATCATATCCTGTACTGTGGCCTGCTGATTAGCCCCCTCTTGAACGGCAGCCTCCTGTGTCATCGCCTGCTGCCTCACACCATCCTGCGTCGCGGTCTGCTGCATTGCTTGACTCGCTCCATCCTGCACTACCTGTTGTGTCATCTCTCCTACCGAAGAGTTACTTGCAGCTACATTTTCCCCAGCTACACTTTGGCCATCCATACCATCTGCAATAATCTGCAATAATTGGCTGTCAAATGCCTTCAACTGTTCCAAAGGCATATCTTTCCCAGCCATAGTGGTTGGAAGTTCCGTAATAAAGCTGTCCAACGCCTTATGCACTGCACTGCTGTCATCCACATAGTTCTCAAACTGCGCAATCATTTCATTAGTGATTGGAATATTCAGCTTTTTCATTTGTACCAGTGTATTCACACTCATGTCTGGGTTTGCCATAAGAATACGTGCCATTTGATTCATGGTATTTTTGTCAATTGGCATCTGCTCCTGCATCATGTTATTGGCAAGATTTAGGTATTTATCCGTAACTGGAAGCCCTGCTGCGTTGAGTGCATTGAGCAGGGTTAAATTGACACCATTACCATCCACCGTATATGGACGAATCGCAATCGTCTCTCCATTATTGGATTTTACCTGAAAAAACATAGACTGCCCCTGTAAAAGCTGCATATTCGCATCTAAGCGGGCATTAAGAAGGGCGCCGTTTGAAAGCCCTAATACTACATTTCCATTTTTAATCGAATTTACCGTACCTTCAAAAATATTGCCTGCGGTAAGGTCTCGAATCGAAGAAACCAGCTTCTCTACGCCTCTGGTGCCCTTCATGGCTTCCGAAGATGTCGTATTGCTTACATACTGTTTGGCAAGTTCTGATATCTGCATGGTTTCTCCTTTCTTTTTCTATAAGAAGTTTTTGATAAACGTCTTTCTATGGATTGGGGTTGGACCATATTTTTGGATGGCTGCGATATGTTCCGCAGAACCATATCCCTTATTGGAAGCAAATCCATACTCTGGAAACATGTGGTCATACTCCTCCATCAGACGGTCTCTCGTTACCTTCGCAACGATGCTCGCAGCACCAATGGAAATGCTCTTCGCATCTCCCTTGATAATAGGCACCTGCTTTTGAGGCAAGCCTGGAATCGTTACCGCATCATTTAACAACAAATCTGGCTGAGGCTCCAGCTTCGAAACAGCCTCACGCATGGCTTCATAGGTTGCCTGCAAAATATTGATTTCATCAATACGCTCTGGTCCCACAAAACCTAAACCTACGGAAACTGCTTTTTCCATGATTTCGTCATAGAGTTCGTCTCTTTTCGCTGCAGAAAGCTTCTTGGAATCATTGATATACAAAATATCACAGTCCTTTGGCAAAATAACTGCACCTGCAACCACAGGTCCCGCTAATGGCCCACGCCCTACCTCATCGATTCCACATATATATACATAAGTATCGTACTCTTTCTCATATTTCTTAATGCTTTCGGTACGTTCTAACTCCGCACGATACTTTTCCAAACGTTTTTCTGCAGTGGCTACCATTTTTTGTACTCCACCACGCTCATCCACTTGATAGTTTTCGATAAATGCCTGAAATTGTGTTTCGTTTTCTCTTGTGGCTACTGCCCCAAGCAATTCCAACTCAGCCTTTATCTCACCGATTTTTTTCATATCCATATCCAAATTTCTCTTTCTGTATGCTAAACGCAAGCTATTATGCTTCCGGTGGCAATTCAAGGGATAATTTTCCTAACTTGCCACTTCTAAAATCATCAATCAACAAAATCGCAGCTTTGCTGTAATCCAGCTCATTTCCTTTACTCAGACAATTTCTGCTCTTCGCAATTCCCATAAGCACCTGAATTGGGTCTTCGACTTCTTCCAGCTCATATCGTTCTGCCAACACCCCTGGATAGGCCTGTAACAAGAACTTAATCAGCTCTACTGCCAATTCATCTGTATTCAGAATCTCATCCTTAATTGAACCAATCAAAGCCAAACGAAGACCAACCATCTGGTCCTCAAACTTTGGCCATAAAATACCCGGAGTATCCAAAAGTTCTACGTTTTTATTCAAGCGAATCCACTGTTTTCCCTTGGTTACCCCTGGCTTGTTACCTGTTTTCGCACATGCTTTGCCCGCATAGGAATTAATAAATGTAGATTTTCCTACGTTTGGAATTCCTACTACCATGGCACGTACAGGACGATTCTTAATACCGCGTTTCAAATCACGTTCGATTTTTTCCTTACATGCTTCCATAATAATATCCGTAATCGACTTCATTCCATTTTTGCTACGGGCATCTAATGCTACTACGAAATATCCTTTATTTTTAAAATAAGAACACCATTTGTCTGTGGTCTTTTTATCCGCCAAATCCGCTTTATTCATAAGAATCAAACGATACTTATTTTTGCCCAATTCATCAATATCTGGATTGCGGCTACTATGTGGAATACGAGCATCCACAATTTCTACTACCAAATCTATTAATTTAATATCTTCCTGCATCTGACGTTTCGCTTTCGTCATATGCCCTGGATACCACTGAAAATTCATAATCTTTACCTCTTTCTTCGCAGGTTAATGGATAAAGCCTTTGCCGCTTTCGGATTCCCAACGGAACCATGCCTGCCCTATAATATATTCATCTTTAATATTTCCAATATTTGCATATCTGCTGTCTTCACTGTTATTTCGATTGTCTCCTAATACGAAATACTCATGCTCATCCAGCTTAATTTCCTCCTCTGCAATACCTGCCTCTTCCATAGATGCTACTTCAATCTTCTCGTTATAAAGCTCACCATTTACATAAACCGCACCATCTTTAATCTGGATCTTATCACCTGGTACACCAATCACGCGTCGCACGTAATAATGAGACTTCTCATTTCCATTTGGCAAAAATACAATCACATCGCCTGCCTTTGGATTGGATACTACATAAACAAATTTGTTAATAAGAATCTGATCCCCATTATTCAAGGTTTCCGACATCGCTTGCCCAACAACATTGGTGCGAACGCCAAAACAGCTGACACATACATATGCCATAAAAATCACTGCTGCAATCTGGATGGTCCATGTCATACCTTCTTTGAATTTTTGAACATTAAATTTCTTACGGGTTCTACCAAAATTTAAACTACTTCTTCTACCTCTGCCAAATTTCATAGCTATCTCCAAATCTTACATTTTTTTGCCGCCAAAATAGTGGAACATAGTTAGATATATTATATAAAATTTATCACAAAACCTCAAGCCAAACATCTTCCTGCTTCTCCACGAAAAAAGGACGCAACCTTTCGGTTACGTCCTCGCTACGCTAGTTTTATTATTTAACTAATTCTTTAACCTTAGCAGCTTTACCAACGCGATCTCTTAAGTAGTAAAGTTTTGCACGTCTTACTTTACCTTTACGTACTACTTCTACTTTTTCTACGTTTGGTGAGTGAAGTGGCCATGTTTTTTCTACGCCAACACCGTTAGAAAGTTTTCTAACTGTGAATGTAGCACGGTTGCTTCCACCCTGTTTCTTAATTACTGTTCCTTCGAAAACCTGGATTCTTTCACGGTTTCCTTCTTTGATTTTACCGTAAACTTTTACAGTATCACCAACGTTGAATGCTGGAACTTCAGCTTTAAGCTGTTCTGCTTCGATACTCTTGATAATTTCACTTGCGTTCATTTTGTGACCTCCTATTTACTTTGACGTTCTTAATGCGCACTATGCTAACAACAGAGGACCATCACTTTTTATTCACAACATTAGCACTTTACCATATTTCGATTAGGAATGCAAGCACTTTCTTTGTGTTTTTCCGCAAAAACATTCTAATCCTGTCCCATCCAAATAATCGGTGTTTTGGATAAGAACATATTGAGCGAACGTTGAATCTTTGTAGAAGCTTCGTCTCCTACCATAATCTGGCTGTAAGGTCGCCAGCCCAAATCTATCATCTTGTTAATCATGTAGGTCTGTAATGCAGTACCAATACGTTTTCCACGGTATTTTTCATAAACGTAAAGCATACCGATACTGTCATCATTATGCACGCCAATCATACCTGCCAGTTCATCTCCTACAAACGCACCATACATACGGCCTTTTTCGATTCGTTCTTTGATGTAATCCTTATCCTGTACCTTTTGATAATCCGCGTGATCATAAGTATACTGCACTTCATCTACATACTCCATCGTAAGTGGACGAATAGTCACACCATTCTCCGTAGGCTTGCCATCTGCACGATACAAACCTGTAATTGGTAAACGCTCTCTTGGTGTGTATACAGACTGGTAGCACACCAGACGATATTGTAAATTCAAAAGCTTATGCACTGGCTCAACCATTTCTTCCTGGTGCAGTACAATCTTCTTGATAGAAAGTCTTACTTCTTTTGGCAGATTCATAAAGAAATCCTTTTTCGTTCCAGAATGGTGGAAATATCCAGTTTCCTTATCCTGAATCAGTACATCATTGCCATCCCTTGCAATCAAAATCGCACGACCACGATTGATAGACTCTATCATATCCATATTCAAGGTTTTGTTCAGCATCAGTTTGTCCTTACATTCATGCAATGCAAAATACTGATCGTACAAATCTGGGCGACGTTTCATGGTACGCTTCTTGGCTTCCTCTAATTTCCAGTCCTCAATCTTCTTCTGATTTCCACTTAGAAGAATCTCCGGAACCATTTTTTCATGCCATTCCTCTGGTCTCGTATACTGTGGATACTCTAACAAATAGCCATGGAAAGACTCTGTTTCCGCAGACATTTCATTGTGGAGCACACCCGGAACCAAACGTGAAATCGCATCAATCATAACCATTGCTGCAAGCTCACCGCCTGTCAAAACATAATCACCAATAGAAATATAATCCGTAACGATTTCCTCTAATACACGCTCATCAATTCCTTCATAATGTCCGCATAACAAAATCAAATCATCGTTTTTCGCAAGCTGTTCCGCAGTTCTCTGGGTAAAAGGATATCCCTGTGGAGTTACATAAACCACACGACGTTTGTGATTTTCTGGAATCTGTGATACCACATGCTGATATGCATCATAAACTGGCTGTGCCTGCATCAACATTCCTGCACCGCCACCGTAAGGATAGTCATCTACCTTTTTATGTTTATCCTCTGAAAAATCACGAATATTGGTCGCATCAATCGAAATTTTTCCTTCTTCAATCGCACGTCCTGTAATCGAAGTCTTAAGTCCATTTTCTACCATCTCTGGAAATAATGTCAAAACATGAAAATTCATATATCTGCCTTCTTTCTTCTCTTATTCGTTGTATTCCTAATCTCTTAAGCCAGGTAACAAATGCACCAATACTGTACCCTTCTCCAAATCAATTTCCTTCACACAATCCGGAATCTTTGGCACCAGCAAATCTGCTTCGCCCTGCTTGGTAAATACATAGACATCATTGGCCCCCGTCTGGATAACATCGGTTAGCTCTCCTAAATCCTCGCCTTCGTCCGAAACTCCCTGTAAGCCAATCAAATCCGCAATAAAATACTCTCCTGGTGCAAGTTTCACCGCATGCTCTCTGGTAACCATAAGGTCTGCATTCTTGTATTTTTCCACATCGTTGATATTGTCAAATTCCTTGAACTTCAGGATAACCAAGTTTTTGAAAAACTTCACCGACTGAACCTCTAAATCCAGCTGCTCCTTCCCTGTATCAAGAATTACCTTTTTCAATTTTTTAAATCTTTGTGGGTCATCTGTGGTAGGAAACACCTTCACCTCTCCACGTACGCCGTGGGTAGTGGTGATGACACCAACTCGTAATAATTTTTCCATATGCACCTCATATATTTTTCATATACATTATCATATCACATTTATCTAAATAATTCTATCTATATCACGCATGCATCTAATTTATAATTTTCAGCCTGCGACATAAACAATTTGTAATATAAACTCTCCTTTTTCTGCATCAAATTCTCATGTGTATCAAAGTCTGCTACTGTTCCACCGTCAATAATCAAAATCTTATCACAAAATATAGACGAAGACATACGATGCGAAATATAAATTGCGGTCTTATCCTCTACCAAACTGTTGAATTTCTCGTATATTTCGGCTTCTGCAATTGGGTCTAAGGCACTTGCTGGCTCATCTAGAATCACCATAGAAGCTTTTTTATACAAGGCTCTTGCAATTGCAACCTTTTGTGCCTGTCCTCCTGACATTTCAATGCCATCTTCATCGTATTCCTTACCAAAACGACTTTCGATACCAAGTGGCAGTTCATTTATCTTTTCTTCCAAACCGACTTCACGAACCAGACGACTTACTTCCTCTGCATCCGCATCCTTTGCCTGACATGAAATATTCTCTGCGATACTAAAGTTAAACAAACGGTAATCCTGGAACACGGCTGAAATTGTCTTCATATAAGATAAATAATCGTAGTCATATATGTTTCTTCCGTTAATAAGAATCTCTCCACTATCTACCTGATACATTCGGCAAATCAGCTTTACAAGTGTTGACTTTCCCGCACCATTTAAACCAACTATAGAAATCTTTTCTCCCTTTTTGATAGAAAATGATACATTCTTTAACACTGCCTTTTCTGCCTTTGGATAAGTAAACGTTACATTTTTAAATTCAACTGTTTCTACCTCTCCCTCAAACGGAACCTTTCCTGTAGACTTGGTCTCTTCTGCCAGTGACATAAATTCCATATATGGGTCAAGCCAACTTAAAAACTGAATCAAGGAAATCACGCTTTCTCCAAATTTCATTACCAATGATGAAAAATTGATTGCAGCAGAAACATACATAGTAAGTGCTCCAAGTGTCAACTGGGGGCCAAACTTATCACTAATCGTACGAAGTCCTACATATCCGTAACTAAATGCAGCGATTCCCTCTCCAACAGCAGCCATCTGTCCCATCGCTTTGCCGAATTTAAGCTGTATCTTTTCAAACATGTCACATATTTCTGTGGAATATTCCACAATTCTATTTGCAATCATATCTTCCATACGATATAAGCGAATGTCTTTTTGTGGCTCTTTATCTAACGCTAGTCCTAAATAATACGAATACTTTCTATTGCTCGGAATTATTTCCTGCATAAGCTCAGTCTGAAACTTGGCAACGCCTGCATATATAAGAAGCATTACAGCAAGGCCAATTAGCAAAGCAATCATTAACACAGGTCCAAGCGAAACCAAAATCACTACCAAACCGACCAGTGTAGCACCTCTACTAATCAAATCAGCCAATGAAAGAATCAAGTTTGAAATAGCATTCTGATTCTGTACGGTAAATACGGCACGTTCCTTTAAATCCAGATAATATGGATCTTCCAAATAAGAGTATTCCAAGTTCATAATTTTCTCGGACATCAATTTATTCATACCGTCATGTGTCTGTTCCTCTTTTACCTTCATAAATCGCTGTAATGTGTTGGTAAGAAGCGTCATACCTACGTTATTTAACACAATAAGTCCGCCATAAAGACACAACTGTCGAATATCCTTTGCACCTGTCAGCTCATCAATCAAATACATAGGCAACACAATATTAAGAAGTGTTTTTGCTGATTCACATAAAGCATCCACAACCAGCAAAATTATGTAGGATGGAGATACAGACCATGCCAGCTTCAAAAAGTGTATTAATTTTTTCATTAGACTGCTTCCTCCTGATAGTATTTTCCCTGTACAACAAACATGTTGTAATATTTTCCCTTCTTTTCCATCAGCTCTTCATGTGTACCATATTCTGTTAGACCATCTGCATCAAACAATGCAATCTTGTCACAGAATCGTGTACTTGCGAGACGATGCGAAATATAAAGTGCTGTCTTGCCTTCAACAAGACTACTAAAGTTCTCATAAATTTCTGCTTCTGCCAGGGCATCAAGTGCTGCAGTTGGCTCATCCATGATTACCATTGGAGCATCTTTATAGAGTCCTCTTGCAATGGAGAGTTTTTGTCGCTCCCCACCTGAAAAATCAGTTCCATTCTCATCAATTACTTTAAGAAGTATCTGATCCAAGCCATTTTCAAAGCCATCCATCTTTTCTCCAAGACCAACCTTCTCCAATGCAATGCGTACCCTTTCATCCTCTACACCGTCTGAAGCACATCCCACATTTTCACGCATGGAGAATGCTAGTACATTGACATCTTGAAAAACGGCAGAATACAAGGCATACAAGTCTGATTTTCTAAGTTCTGTACTATCTACACCATTGATATAAATATGGCCTTCCGTAGGTTGGAACATCCCGGTTATCAATTTTACCAAAGTCGATTTACCCGCACCATTGATACCTACAATCGCAAGACTCTCCCCTGCATGAATGGTAAAATTCAAGTCTGTAAACACATTCTTTTCTGTGTGAGGATAACGGAAAGATACATGGTCAAAGACAATTTCAAGTGTTTCTTTTCTCGTTTCTGATTCCTCACAATCCACAGTAGTTGGCAACACATCCGCTTTCGTCTTGTCGCCTTCTACCACAAGTTCTGCATCCATCAAACGATAGAAATCATCTACATACTCGCCTTCATTCCACACAAACGCCAAATCCTTGCCAAACTCAACCATAAGTGTCATAAGCGAAGCAATCATGGTCACATACATAGAAAACGAACTAACCGGCATACCATGCAATACTTCATAAATCAAAATTCCATATGTGAGCACATTGCTAATTAACAAAGTAAAAAGTGAAAGGAAACCTAACACATATTCACGGTTTCTGATTTTTGCAAACAAAACAAGGTATGCATTGATTTCTTCCTGATAATTTGCCATAATTCGTTCTCTTAAATTAAAGATACGAATATCCTTTCCGAAAGAAAAATCCTGTGTGGTACGCTTATAATAACCGATCCGTCTGTCCGCCTTCGCAAGCTCCTTCTTCTTAGAATATTCAAAGTCATGTGTTAATTTAGATGTCCACATCACTACAAGTACATGGACAACCAATGAAAACAAAAGCACTGGACTAAGTACACCTGCCAAAATTACCATACCTACTAAAGTCAAAAACTTTCCTGGCAAATCAGAAAGCTTATTATATAAGCCCTCTATACCATTATTATTGTTGTTTCCTGCATTGATACCTTTCTCATATTCTTCCCAAAACTTCGCATCCTCATGGTGACAGTAATCCATCTTCATAAGCTTTCTTGCCAAATCACCCAGATACAAAAGTCGAACACGCATATTTCGTGTCTGTATATAAGCCGCAAGATACTTTCCTACTACTGCCAACACACCAGCTATTGCAAAATAGATTCCCATCGTTACTATCAAACGTTCCGCTACATCTGTTCCCCCCTGCTCTAAGATACCAATCGCAATCTTAGGCAAAAGCACTGACATAAATGGCGTTACCGCCAACACTACCGTATAAATCCCGATTCTTCCAAATTGGGCTTTATCCTGCTTCCACATATGTTGCAGCATACGTTTGATAACGTATAGTACACTATATTTTCTTTTAATGTTTCCCTTTTCATTCATTTCTTTACTTACCTTCCGAATTACTTAATGATGATACAATACCCCAAATCTTTTTTCATTTCAATAGGCTTCAACCAACAGGTTATGGGATTCAACTAAGAGGTTAAAAATGGTACTCAAAAGAGGTTTTTGCATAAATATAAATTTGTCGACACCCTTTCTTCATGTCTTGAAATAAATATGTCTCTGTATTTTGCGTGCATTTTCGAACTTTTAAGAGAAACGCTATTATTTCTTGAAACACTCTGCTTGCTTAAATTTTGTGTCTGGCATAGCTTTTACTATCTGCACCGCTTTGTCCGTTGTGCAACAGACACCGTACTCCCATTTCTGTTTCTCTAATGTGGGCAGTCTTATAAA